>CAISXI010000402.1 GCA_903889425.1 uncultured Roseiflexaceae bacterium
CGCAACAGCCCGAGGAACCCTAGCGCCACCACGGCTTGCACCCCCACCGTGGCGAGATCGACGCGGGCGGTGATGACCTCGGCCGGCACGGTGACGGCAAAGGCCATCGGCACGATGTAGGTCAAAATAATCCGCATCCAGCCCGGGTAAATAGTGACGGGCAAGCGCCCCGCCGAGGCTACGTTGTCAAACAACTCAAAGACGTTGTCGATGCGAATCGCCCAAAACGCAATACAGCCAATCAACATCCACACCGCATACAAAATCGCAATCCCGAGCAACAACGTCACCCCAAACAAGCCGGCCTGCCACAGGCTGATTTGGCGTCCCAACCGCCACACCGCATCGCCCATAATCAGCAAACCAGCCACGACATCGATGAGTTGCCAGACCCGCACTTCGCGGATGCTGACCTGCCATTGGGCATCCATCGGTTTGGTCAGTACAAAATCAAAGTTGCCTTGGTGAATATCGCCAATCAAACGCTCAATGTTGGGCTGCATGCTGACGCGAATCACCGCCATCAGCACGGTATAAATCCCCAGCAATGCCTGGAGCTCGTAGCGATTCCAGCCCCCTAGGCTGTCGGTATGGCTATACACCAGCGCTAGCACCACCAACGCCGTCACCAAGGCAATGGCGGATTCGAGTAACTGGATAAAAAAATTCAGCCGGTATTGCAGTTCATTCATGACGGCGAGGCGGAAGTAGTGCCACGCCAACGAAAGCGCACGTCGCATGATTTAGGCTCCTACTGCACTATAACGCTTGATACCCGCCCGCCACAACCAGCCAAACACCAGCGCCGCCCCCAAACCCCATGCACATTGAATGCCAATGCCGGTCAGGATTTGGCTGAGGCTGAGCTTGCCGATGATGATTTCGATGGGGAAGCCGAAACTCCAGCGGAACGGCAACACATTGGCCAGCGCCTGCGCCCAGTCTGGCAACAAGGCCTGTGGTACCAAGCGCCCCGACAAAATCGTTTCGATGGCGAAATAGAGATTAAAAATCGCACTGACCCGGGTGGTCCAAAACACCGCCATCCCCAAGGTATACACCAACACAAACCGCATCAAAAAACTCAGCACTAAGCTGACACAAAACAGCCCAATCACCAACGGGTTGCTACTCAACTGCGGATGCAACAACCACACCAAACCCACCCCGATGGGAATCCAATAAAGGGTGCCGACGATGCGCAAGGCGATAAAGTCGGCCAAATCGTAGTGGAAGGGGTGCAACGGGCGCAACAGCAGGGGCGTGAGTTGGCCTTGGCGGACGCGCTGCTCGAAGCCAAAGGGCGTCAAGGCGATGTTCCACTGCCGCACCAACGTCCAGGCGATGTAATAGCCGGTCAGGCTCGCGACGCTGTAGCCGGCCACACTGCCCCCTTGGGTGTCGGCTACATTACTCCACATCACGAGGTAGATCAGGGGCTCAAACACCATACCCAGCAACCAAAAAATATTGGTCAAGCGATATTGCAACATCACTTGGGTGCTGGTGGTAATCATTTTTGTGTATACGCTGAATAACTGCTGCATGACTTCCCTTATAATCAGGGCACACCCCTGTGCATTGTGCCATTCCCCAATAGAAAGTTGCCTGATATGATTCAATTTGGCGTCTGTACCGCCTATACCAATGCCGCCATGCTAGCCGACACCGGCATCGACTTCATCGAAGAAAACATCCAGCGCTTGCTGATGCCCCTCGCGCCAGCCAGCGAATTCGTGGCGACCCGTACGGCCGTCAAATCCGCCCCACTGCCCGTGATCGCCGCCAATGCGTTTTTACCCGCTACCCTCAAATGCGTGGGACCAGACGTCGACATGGCCACGTTGGTTCAGTACGCCGATACAGCCTGTGGGCGGGCCGGTGAATTGGGCATCACCACCTTGGTGCTAGGCAGCGGTGGCTCGCGCCAAATCCCGGAGGGTTGGGATGTTGCCCGCGCCCAACAGCAATTCATCACGTTGCTCCAGCAATTTGACCCTTTGGCCGCCAAAAACGGCGTGACCATTGTGGTGGAAGCACTCAACCGCGGCGAATGCAACTTCATCAATTCGTTGGCCGCAGGGGCGACGGTGGTAGTGGCTGCCAGTCACCCCAACATCCAACTGTTGACCGACATTTATCACATGTTACGCGAAGATGAGCCTGCCAATCAAATCAGCAAATTCGCCGCCTCGATTCGCCATGCCCATATCGCCGAAAAAGCGACCCGCACCGTTCCC
>CAISXI010000403.1 GCA_903889425.1 uncultured Roseiflexaceae bacterium
GCAATCTCCCTGCATGGCGATATAACATCTTACGCTTCTGCAGGGAGATTCCACGCTACGGGTGCACGCACCCGGCATGGAATGACGCGGGGAGTAGGGACATTTTCAATTTTCAATTTTCAATTTTCAATTCTCATGTATAATTTTGCCAAGTAGTTGAACAGTTGTATTTGAGTGCACATGCGTATAACCCTGCTTGGGACTGGGACATCGACGGGTGTCCCGATGATTGGATGTCGTTGCGCCGTCTGTACATCGGCCGATCCACGTGACCGACGCCTGCGTACATCAGCACTCATCGAAAGTGCCGATGGCAATCTGCTGATCGACGCCGGACCCGATATGCGCCAACAATTACTGAGCGCGCGGGTACGGTCACTGCACGGCGTGTTGCTCACCCACGAACACCAAGACCATATCGGTGGGCTCGATGATTTGCGCCCCCTCAATTACCGCATGCAATCGTCTATCACCTTGTATGGACAACAACGCACCCTAGACGCGGTCAAATCACGCTACCACTATGCGTTTTCTGAAAATAACGGCAACTCGTCACGCCCCAACTTGTCATTATCACCTATTACCCCCTGGAACCCCCTCACCATCGCTAATTTGACGATTATGCCCTTCCCAATCGACCATGGATCACTCAAGATTTTGGGCTTCCGCATCGGCAATTTCGCCTATATCACTGATGCCAGCACCATCACCGACGAGGTTTGTCACGCCTTACAAGGTGTCGACGTACTCGTCATCAATGCCTTGCGTGACGAACCCCATCCGATGCATTTGTCATTTGACCAAGCCACTGAGTATGTCAATCGCATCGGTCCCAAACGGGCTTATTTCGTGCATTTGTCACACGACATCCTGCATGCCGAGTTGGCGCCACGCTTACCGGCCCACATCCAACCGGGCTACGACGGGCTGATGTTTGAGGTGCCGTCATGACCATCGTCATCGACGCCCGCCTCAACGCCTATCGCAACGGTGGCATCCCGCAATATACGCGCCAACTCATCTATGCCATGGCCGAGGTAGCGCCTACCACCGCCATGACGATTTTGCAACATCGCCGCCAACCCGAGCGCCTCGTCAGTGCCCCCAACATCAGCCGCCAAGTCATCTACACCCCGCCCCATCACCGCTGGGAGCCGTGGACGTTGCCACTCGAAATCAACTCTATCCACCCCAGCGTGGTGTTGTTCCCCGACTTCATTGCGCCCACGCGGCGCAACTTCCCCGCCGTGGTAACGATTCACGACTTGGCGTTCCTGCATTTTGCTGATTTGCTGGACGACAACGCCAAAGCCTTTTATGGGCGCGTCGGTGCGAGTAGCAAGCATGCCGATGGTATCATTGCGGTGTCTGAATCAACCAAACGTGATATTGTGCAATTACTCGGTATCGCCCCCGAGCGGATTACCGTCATCTACGAGGCAGCCGCAGCACACTTTGTGCCGTTGCCACAGACCCCCCACGAGCGCAAACGCATCAACAATATCGATGTCACCGCCAATGCCTTTTTGTTGTTTGTGAGTACCATTGAGCCCCGCAAAAACCTGCCGGTGCTGCTCCAAGCCTTGCGGATTTGTCGTGACCGCCATCCCGACCGCGACTATCATTTGGTGGCGGCAGGGGCGCGGGGCTGGCGTGAAACGCCGATTTTGCAACAAATCGACCACCTACGCCTACACGACGCTATCACCCTGCTGGGTAGCGTCACCGACGACGACTTGCATTGGCTGTATGCCAATTGCCGCCTCTACGCCAACCCCTCGCGCTACGAAGGATTTGGCTTGCCGTTACTCGAAGCCTTGGCGTGTGGCGCCCCGGCTTTGGCCAGCGATACGTCGAGCTTACCCGAAGTAGGTGGCGATGCGGCGCAGTACATCCCCCCCGATGATCCGATTGCCTGGGCTGATGCCATCGAGCAGTTATGGCAAGACGACGATCAACGCCACGCAATGGCACAACGTGGTCCGAGTCGCGCCGCCCAGTTTTCGTGGCAGGCTGCCGCCACCCAAACCCTGCAACTCCTCAATCAGGTGGCCAAACCACCAAAGTAATTTGTACAATCGTGTATGCATCCAAAAGGAGCACGCTATGACTGTTTCGCCACTCGTTGATGTCACTTGGCTCAAAGCCCACCTGCATGATGGTGCTGTCGCCATCGTCGACACCCGCTGGTACCTGATGAACCCTAGTCAAGGGGCTGAAGAATACGCCGTCAGCCACATCCTTGGCGCCGTCCATTTGGCCATCGACGAAGATTTATCGTCGCCCGCCTGGGATGGCCCCGGCCGCCACCCGCTACCGCCCGCCGCCAAATTCATCGCTACCATCGGCAATGCTGGCATTGATGGCGACACGCATGTAGTGATTTATGACAGCGCCGGTGGTTCAATTGCCACCCGTTTGTGGTGGCTGTTGCGCTACTACGGTCATACCCGCGTGTCGCTGCTCGACGGGGGCTGGCAAGCCTGGCAGGCCGCCAATGGCGACGTACGGAGCGGCCACGAATCACGCCCAGCCCGCCAATTCAATGGTCAACCGCAACCCCACTTGATGATTGACGCCGACGGCGTCGAGGCCCTGCGCCACGACCCCCAAGCCCTCATCCTCGACGCCCGGGCGCTCGAGCGCTATACGGGCGAAGTCGAGCCGTTTGGACCACGGGCCGGGCATATCCCGGGCGCGATTTCAGCGCCATTTAGCGCAAACCTACAGGCCGACGGCACGCTCAAACCAGCCGACGACCTCAAGCAACGCTTTGATGACCTCGGTATCCCACAGGCTGGCCAAGTAGTCTGCTACTGTGGCTCAGGGGTCACCGCCACCCACAATATTTTCGCCATGCACGTAGCCGGCTACGATGCCAAACTCTATCCCGGCTCATGGAGCGACTGGAGCAACACGCCCGACCGCCCCATCGCCACCGGCGAACAACCCTAATTGGCTGGTGGGGGCGGCAGTTGCCGCCCCCACGTGATTGCGTAGGACAACGTCATGATTGACAGCGGACGAATTGTGCTCGGTCTCATCATTAGCACCGCCATTGGCGCCGTGGCCTATCGCCGTGGCTCTCTGAGTGGTAGCGGTTGGCTAGGCGCCGTCATCACCGGCACACTCACCTTTGGCTTTGGTGGCTGGGCGCATGGGGCCAGCTTGGTCTTTTTCTTTGTCAGCTCGACCTTGTGGTCACGCCTGCGCAAACAGCAAAAATCAGACCTCGACAGTACTATGTTCGAAAAAGGCTCACGCCGCGACATTTGGCAAGCCTTGGCCAACGGGGGCGTCGCCGCCCTGGCCTGTGTGGCTGGCAGTCTCTGGCCTGACTACCTCGTGCTATGGAATGCCTGCTTTGTGGGGGCTATGGCCACGGTGGCCGCCGATACTTGGGCGACCGAGCTGGGGGTGCTGGCTACCACGCCACCCCGCCTCATCACCACCTTCAAAGCGGTACCACGGGGCACCTCTGGAGCGATTAGTGGCATCGGCACCCTGGCTACCACCCTCGGCGCTATGGCGGTGGGGATTGTGTATAGCGGCAGCGCCGCAATTTTCACCGCCACACCCGTCGTCGTGGCGTTCATCGGCGTCGCCACCATTGCCGGTCTCATCGGTAGTCTCAGCGATAGCCTGATGGGTGCTACCGTGCAACGCCTCTACATGGGGGCACACGGGCTCACCGAGCGCGCCCATGCCAGTGATGGCACGGCACTGCCATTGGTACGGGGCTGGCGCTGGATGAACAACGACGCCGTTAATTTTATTAGTTCACTGATTGGGGCACTGGTAGCGGTGGGGATTATGCAGGTCGTCCAATAAGGCATTGATATAATAAAAAACGCCGCCTATGGTTCTTCGTGGTGGGCCTCAATCTGAATCGGCCCAAATAATTCCTCTTGATGGGCAACCACCGCCCGCCGTTTAATCATTTCGAGCACGGCCCACAACGACACCACCACATCGACGCGCGTACGTGATTTTTTTGGTAATAACTCAAAAAAACTGACCCGTGACACTAGTTGCAACCGGGCATGAATCGAGGTGACCACATCACCCACCGTCAAAATTTTGCGGGCCGGCAACGTCACCACCGGCGCTGGCACATCCACGAGGCGCATGCGCTGTTGCCACACCACCAACAATTCGTCGAGGGTCATCTGGAGCGGCAGTTGCGTGCTGGTGGCATTGGGCAAGCTAGCCACCCGTCCAAATCCTTGCCAGCCTAGTTGCTCACGCTGGCGCAACCATTCCGCCGCCTGTTTGACCTGCTGGTAGATTTTGAGTTGCGCCACGAGGTCGATGCTCTCGTCTGGTTCATCTGGGTTACGTGGCGGCGCCGGCAACAATACCCGCGACTTTATCACCAGCAAACGTGACGCCAGCACAATAAACGCCGACATTTGGCCGGCATCGGGGTTGGGCATGGCGCGCACATATTGCAGATATTGGTCGGCCACTTGCGCCAATGCAATCGTGGTAATATCGAGTTCTGAGCGTTCAATCAAGTGCAACAACAAATCGAGCGGACCTTCGAATTGCGCAATTTGAATGGTATAGGTGGTCGTATCTGCACTCAACATCGGTCGTCTACCTCAGCAAAAAGCCGTACCAACGGTGAATCAACGCCATCGGCCACATCTTGGAGCAACATGCAGACCTCAATCCGCGCCCCGGCTCGGCGCGCTATCGTCACACTGCGCTGTTCATGCTGGGCATGGCGCTGCACCGGCTCGTAGCGAGCCAGTAGCCAGGTATAGACTGTGGGAAGCAGCCGTTGCGTCAGCACAATCACCCCATACCAGCCCAACCCCAATGGCCGACCGCTATCACTGACTTTGCCGCTATCGTGGAGCAAGGCCATTCCGATTAGCGCCGGCGTAGCTGTCCCTTCGCGGTGGAGCAACTGCACCACATCGAGGGCATGGCGCTGGTCGTAGCGGGGCAAGCGGGCAAACAACGGTTGCTCGGCAATCGTCAATTGGGTTGCCACAAAGCGGGTCTCAGCGCCACTGACGCGCCCCGTCACTGCCCGCCATAATTGCCACAATCGGTATTGTATTCGCTGCAACTGCATACCTGACTCTGTATATTTTCATGTCAAAAAATCAGTCCGCGCCGCCCAAAAAACTACCCCGACCAACGATTCTGGATGGCGCGGTCCAACACGTTGGTTATTCGAGGAAGCCCCGCAGTTTTTTGCCACGATAGGGGTGACGCAGCTTACGCAATGCCACCGCTTCGATTTGGCGAATCCGCTCACGGGTAATCCCAAAGTTTTCGCCTACTTCTTCGAGGGTGCGGGCTTGGCCATCACTAAAGCCATAGCGCAACTCGAGGATTTTGCGTTCCCGTTCAGGTAAACTCGCCAACACCTCTTCGAGTTCACGGCGGAGCATCAGTTGTTTGGCTGCTTCGACGGGACCAGCGATGCGTTCGTCTTCGATGAAGTCGCCCATGCGCCCTTCGCCTTCTTGCCCTACCGGCATTTCCAGCGACAGCGGTTGCATCGAGGCCTCTAGGGTGCGGCGAACCTTGGTAGGAGTCATCCCCATCACTTCGGCGATTTCTTCGGGGGTGGGTTCGCGTTGCATGGTCTGTTGCAATTTGTGCGCTGCCCGTTTGACCTGACTAATCGCCTCACCCATGTGGACGGGCAAGCGAATGGTGCGGCTTTGATCGGCAATCGAACGCGTAATCGCTTGGCGAATCCACCAGGTGGCATAGGTCGAAAACTTATGGCCTTTGGTGTAGTCGAATTTCTCAACGGCCCGCATCAAGCCAATATTGCCTTCTTGCACCAAATCCATCATGGTCAAACCATACGAGGTGTATTTCTTGGCAATCGACACCACCAAGCGCAAATTGGCTTGGATGAGTGCTTGACGGGCTTCGTCACCTTCATTGATGAGGCGATCGAGCGGTACCCGCCGCATACAACAGTCGGTAGCATCGATTTTTTCGACATATAACGACACTACCCGTTCATACAAGGTATGTAACGAACGTTCGTGGCCAAGCATCTCGGATTGGCTGGCCACATAAATGCCGGCAATTTCGATGACACACCGTTCAATATCCGTACAGACATCATGGCGTAATTCAGACGCCACTACGCCCATCAATAGCCGCCAGGCATCACGGTCTTGGGGATCAAACACGCGAAGCATACGATGATGGCGCATCAATTCATAGATCCGCCACAACAGTGGCACCTGCGTTGCGAGCCACCCAGCCACTACCTGTTCAACCGTGGTGCGGTCCATGCCATCATAGGCCTGACTATTGAATTCACGTCGTTCGTGATCTGCCCACAACCAATGGTGCATCTGCGTCACCACCCAATTCACCATCGGATGGTGGGAGGGGGCAATAAATTGACACGCACATTGCGTCGCAGGCGCAGTCAGTGAATGTTGGATGTCAGCCCACGCGGTGTCTGGTTGTGTGGCATACATACTAGGCAGCTCGTGCTGGCCCAAATGAGCCGCCCACGCCATCGCTTGCACGGCGAGTACCGCCAATTCATTGGCACGGGTGACGGTCAGTTTACTTACTAAGCGTTGCGCCCGTACCTTTTGGGCCCGTTGCCCGACTTCAATACGATGCGCGAGTACGACTTCGTCCGCCGCCCGCAATAATTTCACTTTGCCGATTTCTTGCAGATACATGCGGACCGGATCATCAAACGAGACATCGCTCGCTACGACTACTTCAATTGGTTCGGCATCACTAAGCTCTTCGCCAATCTCATCCCCATGGTCGCGCCATGACGCATCATGAACCACTGCAGTGAGTGGCCCAATTGGATTAGCCTGGTCGGTAATTGGTTGCCCATCATAATGCCCATTGTCATGCAACAGCGCCACATCCGGCGCAGGCAGTGTCGCTAATAATTGCTTGTCTTTAATTATTTGTGTAACTGCAGTTTCTGCTTGCTGTTGACGATCGTGCAACTTCCGTTGCACCGCGTCAACAATTTGGGCGTCGTGCCCGTTGGTGTATTGCAACAATACATCGACTAATAACGCCTGGGTATGAGCATGCCGAATAATCTGGTTGACGAGGGCATCAACAAGGGCATCTGGCTCACTATGAATCTGCGTCATTTCTATTTCCTCACCGCAGCACGGTGGTATAACGTGCCAAAAGACAGCCGCAGTGTACCCCGAAAAAATGCATCAGAGCTATTCCTACAACCATTGCACGATAGTAGAAAACTTGCCGCATTCCTATGGGTACTATATCATTTACCATAGTATAACGTCAATGTTTTGTGAATGTTTTGTATAAGGGAGTATGAATGTGACGGTATTCTATCAACGGGTGGCCAATGCCATCACCAGCCACAATAGTTTACTCTGTGTCGGGCTCGACCCCGATATCCAGCGCTTACCGGCACCACTCCGTACCCATCCTGATGCCGTATTTCAGTTTTGTGCCGACATTATTGCCGCCACCCACGACGTGGTAGCCGCCTACAAGCCCAATATTGCGTTTTTTGAAGCCATGGGGGTCACCGGCATCGACGTATTGACTCGCCTGATGGCGCTCCCACGCACCAACCTGTGGATCCTCGATGCCAAACGGGGCGACATCGGCAACACTGCCGCCGCCTATGCCAGTGCCGCATTTGACCACTACCAGAGCGATGCCATCACCGTCAACCCCTATTTGGGTGGTGACTCACTCGAGCCTTTTTTAGCCAACCCCGACCACGGGGCGTTTTTGCTCTGTCGCACCTCGAATCCCGGCAGTCGTGACATCCAAGAGCTCATCCTCGCCGATGGTCGCCCGCTCTACATAGCGATTGCCAGTATGGCCGCCAACCAATGGAATACCAATCGCAACGTGGGGTTAGTGGTGGGCGCCACCCAACCCGCCGCCTTACAGGCCGTGCGGGCCTGTTGCCCCGATTTGCCCTTTTTGTTGCCGGGTATCGGCGTACAAGGGGGCGATTTGGCCCAAGCGTTGGCCGCCGGGCTCGACGCCCAGCGGGCTGGCTTGCTCGTCAACGTATCCCGTAGCGTACTCTATGCCGCCAGCGATACCACGTATGCCAGCGCTGCTCGTGCCGAAGCCATCCGCACCCGCGATGCCATCAACGCCATCCGCTTTGGCTAAGCACAATTTGACTCACAAAACGAGTGCCGAGGCGTGATTAACGCCTCGGCACTCGTTTTATTGCGGCTCAAATTTATTACGGTTGTAAATCACCACTAATTTCACGCGAGCGTGTCACAAACCAATGGACAATATTGCGGAAGCGTGATTCGCGGCCAATCATCAGATTGATGGTACCCGGGATATCACTCCGCCGCGAAATCGCCGTCCCACCCAAGTCGCGGGTCGCTGCATATACTTCCATCGGCTGATACATGATGATACTCGGCACCAAATCGATCCAGCGCTGCTGGAATTCGGCATAGAGTTGCATGCGATTCTCGATGTCGCTATCAATCCGCGCGAGTGACAACGAATCATCGATGACACTGTCTTGTAAGCCGGCATAATTACGCCCGATGCCGATTTGACTCGAATGCCACAACTCATACACATCTGGGTCAGAACCGAGATGTTGCCAGCCATGCAACGCCATATCAAATTTGCCCGTCTCGAGACGTTTTTGTAATTCATCGCCATTGAGTTGCGTCACATAGACTTTGATGCCTACCACTCCAAGTTGTGCCACAATATCAGCGGCAGCTAGATTACGGTCAGGCGCACCATCCACCAACAATTCAAAATCTAAGCGTTGTGCACCACGTACCCGCACGCCATCGCTCCCCATAGCGAATCCCTGCGTATCAAGTGCCTTGGCAACCCGCTCTTTGCTGGGGATATACCACACCGCAGTCGGACTATACGCCCACAACCCTGGCATCGTCGGGGTATCGATACGGGTGACTTGACCAGGCAACACGCGCTTAATCAAATCATCACGGTCAATGGCTTGGGCTAATTGCTGGCGAAACGTCACATCGTCAAACGGCGCATTACGCAAATTCAAGGTCAAAATCGTATAGGCATCAAATGGCACCGCATGCCGAATAAATCCACGCGGCACATTGTACGCACCAACATTGCCTGTACCGGCATAGGCCATGCCACTAATCTCGCCTTTGGTGAGGGCCGCAAACGCCAATGATTCGTCAGCATAAAACCGCAACGATACCGTGCCAATAAGCGGTTCTCCTTTATAATAATCAGGATTAGCCGTTAATTCCACACCATCACCCGTCACAGTGGTCACCTGATACGGCCCAGTGCCAATCGGCTTCATACTGAATGGCGAACTCGCCCATTGCTCGGGCGCAATCGTCACCAACATGTGCGCCGGCAATATCGGTACCGTGGCATACTTCAAAAACGGCGCAAATGGAGCCTGTAACCGACAACGAATACTTCGCTCTCCGGCCCGCTCTACCAGCACCGTGCGCCATACCGTGGCCAGACTGGCCGGGCCGGTATACGCAGGACCTTGCACCGACCGCAACGTAAACAACACGTCGTCAACCCCAAATGCTTGCCCATCGTGCCATTTCACGTCGCTACGCAACGTAAAGGTATACACCGTCCCCGTGGTATCGATATCCCACGACTCAGCCAGCCCTGGTTCGGGTGAGCCATCGAGGCCAATCCGCACCAAGCCATCAAATACCAAGGCGTGCACATCCGCCGCAGCTTGGTCTTTGGATGTATCACTGACCAGCGGATTCAAGGTGGTGGGCACGCCCACAATCCCCTCGATAAATGTGCCACCTGCAGTAGGTCGTGACACCGCGGCCCGTGATACCGCAAGGTATGACATTAGGCCCAGCACCAAAAAAGAACTCACTACTGCGATGACAATTTGTATGCGTATGCGCCGTGACATGGCTGACTAAAACAACCACAAACCAGCGGCAGGTTTCGCAGCACCAAAAATCGGCAAGCTGGCAACCAACGCCAAAATCAAAAACAATACCCCGAGCACAATCGTCGCTTGGAACATCGTCTTTTCAAGCCCACGCTTGGTCTGATAAATCGACGACGCATCGCGTGATTGTAACCCGGCGTTGCGCCCTTGTAATACCACCAAAAACGTCAGTGCTGCACCCAGCACAATCAATGCAATCGACAATGCAGTATCCATCGAATCAGCCTCCCTATCAATCATCGTCAATCACGATAATTTTCATTACTATCTGTGGGATTATATCATATCATCGTTATGCCTGTGATGACACAATCATGGCATTCTTTGACACTATCTTATGAAAAAACCGTACTGGACGCACCAACACCATCCATCCACTTGTGGTCCATACACCGCCAGTACACCCACGATTTTTTTGCGTACATCATGGTACGATACATCTATCAACCAGCACCCCCACAAGGAGTACCCCCATGAGTGTCAATTGGCGCGGCGTTATTCCGGCGGTCACCACCCCATTTAACCACGATGACAGCATCGACCATGGCTTCTATCACCAGCACATCCAATGGATGCAATCCGCCGGTTGTATCGGCGTGGTCCCTAGTGGTTCATTGGGCGAAGGTGCCACACTCACCATCGCCGAAAAAATCTCGCTCTACCAAACCGCCGTCTCGGCCCTCAACGGCCACGGCGCCGTCATCCCCGGTATCGCCGCCTTGTCGACTGCCGAAGCCGTCTATATGGCCAAAGCCGCCGCTGATGCCGGATGCAAAGGGTTGATGGTACTGCCGCCCTATGTCTATGCCACCGATTGGCGCGAAATGAAAGCCCACATCACGGCCGTCATCAGTGCCACTGATTTGCCCGTGATGCTCTACAACAATCCCCCCGCCTACAAAACCGATTTCACCCCCAGCCAGGTCGCCGAGTTGGCCAGCGAATACCCCACCCTCGTCGCCATCAAAGAATCCAGCGCCGATGTACGCCGCATCCACGCCATCCGCGCCCTGATCGACAACCGCCTCGAACTCCTGATGGGCGTCGATGACCTCATCGTCGAAGGTATCAATGTGGGTGTCACCGGCTGGATCGCCGGGCTGGTCAATTCATTCCCCCATGAATCAGTGGCCTTGTTTGACCAAGCCCTCGCCGTCGCCAACGGCCACGGTGACAAAGCCAAACTTGCCGCCTTGTACCATTGGTTTTTGCCATTGCTCCGCCTCGATGTGGTCACCAAATTCGTCCAACTCATCAAACTCAGCCAAGAAATGGTCGGCATGGGCAGTAGTCGGGTGCGGGCACCTCGCCTCGTCCTCAGTGGCAGTGAGCTCGCCGAAGCCCACGCCATCATCGCCCACGCCATTGCCACCCGCCCCACCCTATAAAAAATGTACGGATGATGTCCCGGCGGTTATAGTTGAACCGGCGGGACATCATTGACACAGCGCACAATCGGCGTACCATTGTACAAATCGATGCCGGTCAGACTGCCATACTCGATGCGCCACATCCAGTGATTCGGCAGTGGTTGTTGCAACAAATGACACAACACGATTTGGATGGGCAAAGCCTGGGTCACCACCACCACCCGCTCCCCCGCCGCCACCTGCAACAGTCCTTGCCAGGCCGCGATTACCCGGGCTGCCACCTGTGCCAGCGATTCACCCCCACTTGGTGGTGCGTGCAACGGGTCACGCATACGCGCCGCGCTGTCACGTGGGAATTGCTGGCTCGCTTCGCGCCACGTCAACCCCTGCCACCCCCCCATCGCTTGATCTGCCCACGCCGGTACCACCACCACGTCACTACCACGGGCCGTGGCAATCACGTTGGCACTCGCAATGGTGGCAACCTGGGGCGCACTATAGACCTGCGTGATGCGCTGGCGGCGCAACCCCGCCACCAAGGCCTGCGCCTGCAATTCGCCATAATCAGTCAACGGGCTATCGCTCTGCCCCATGAAGCGCCGTTGTTTGTTGAGCGCACTCTGCCCCGCTCGTGCTAGCCAAATCGTCGTGCGCATCTGGTATCTCCTTTACGCCAACACCCCTCTTGCACAACGTCGTGCAAGAGGGGTGAAGTATGAGTGATTATTTGGTACAACTGCCTGCTGGAATCACGACCGTCACATCACGCGTATTAATCCGCGGGTCAATATTGAGCACCAAATCTTTAATTACATATTGTGCTTCTTCGGCTGCCTTATCAAGCAACTTGATTTCACACGCCCGTTTACTTGCTTTCACCTGCCCATCAATTTGGGCCTGTGCAATAAATGCAGCTTTGTCTGATTCTTTGAATAAATACATCAACCCACCCTTGTAATAGGTATATTTCGTCAATTTTGCATCGATTGACGGTGCTTCAAGTCGTGGTGCTGGCAGTGTGACGGTGATTTTGTTGTCATTGCTCACCGTCACTTGCATCAATTCCAGATCAACACTTGCACCAACAGTATAAACAGCCTCCATCACAAATAATTGCCCATTATCCCAAACCGGCAATTTATTTTCATCACTATAGGTCACCAGCACATCCATTACCGATTCATAGGTAATCAAACGGCTCGCAGATTTCACGCTCCGCTCGATTGCCTGCACCTTGACCACATACTTGGTTGGTGACGGCGTCATGGTCGGTTGCAGTGTCCGGGTGGCAGTGGGAGGCAAGGCCGTCGCCGTGGGGGTACTTTCGGGCGCTGCCGTCGCCATCGCCGTGGCTGCCGGGGCTGGCGTGGCTACTGCCGACGCCACCGGTGCAGCTGGCTCAGCCATGACAAACGAGCGGACTTGGTCACCATACGGCGACCGCAACAACCAAATGAATCCACCAAGTAAAATCAGTGCCAACACTAAGGGATTGCGTAACATGGTAATCTCTTTTCTTTGTATCTGTCTTATTCTACTGCGAAACGCTACACGTACCGGCGTCAATCACCACATCAACCGATTCCAATGCCGGATTAAACGACTTAATCAGCTTCTCCAAATTCACCTGGGTGCGATCCGCTGCATCTTGGAGCAACGTGCTCTTACAGGCTTCATTGTTGATGTTGGTCACTGCTTGCAAACGCGCTTCTTCGGACAAGCGCACATCTTCATTCGATACAAATACCCCGTTTTCCACCTTGGCATAGGTCAAGCGTTCGTCGATTTGGGGGTCATACAGCTTGGTTGGCGCCAAATGAATCACCAGCCGCTTGCCATCTTCGCTGATGTCGATATCCTTTTCGTCGAACCCTTCCAGACTCGTCCCCGCCATCACCGTCCCCGCCGCCGTCATCTGCACCTTTTGGCCTACAAACGGCGCCATCCAATTCTCGGCTTCGGCGTTTTGCAATTCGAATTGGGTGGTAATCACCGCCTGCTTCATCATCCAATCATTCATGTTGTTGAGCTGACGGACAATGGTACCTTTGTCCAGCTTTAACAGCGGCGATTCATCCAAATCTTTGCAATACATCTCCGGCGCAGGCGTCATCGGCACAATCTTACCCATCCACTGCAACCAGCTGGGTAATTGGCTCTCCTGCATGTTCATGACCAATATCAAGACCAACAACCACGGCGCAATCAAAAAAATGTTTATTCGTGACATGACGGTTATTCCCTTACTTCAATAAAAAACTAATCACAGTATATACGTAATCGCTGTTAAAACAGTTGCAATTTAATGATACTATTTTATAAATCCACAAATGTGGTTTTAAATTATCGCTAATTACATAGTCGATTGGTGAAGCGACGTCATTTCAATTCATTGTATCGCACAGGTGACACATGACGTTATTTCGCACAGGGCACGCAGCGGACACAGAGGCGTTTTTTGTATGGCGTCATTGTATAGTGCCACAACAAAAATCCTCCCATAGCTACAATCAGGTAGCCAGGGGGGAAGTGTACGAACCAGCTTATTCGGCGGTCGGAGTGATGCCATTCACGGCGATACGCTTGGGTTGGGCGTTGGCGCTTTTGGGGACACGCACGGTCAAAATACCGTTGGCACTCGTGGCACTAATCTGATCGCCTTCTACCGACAGGGGGAACTCGATGCGGCGGGCGACAGCAGTCACCGCAAATTCACGCAAATGGCGGCGCTCGTCGTGATTGTGCTCGGCGGCAGTAGCCTCACCCTTGATGGTCAACGTGCGACCCACCAACGTGAGCTCAAACTGCTCGGGGGCGATGCCAGGGGCAACCAACTTGACGGTATAGCCTTGGGCATCTTCGCTGACTTCGATGGCGCCGGTGCTGGCGGGGCGAGTGGCGTTGTGCTTCAACATGTCAGCCATTGTGTAGATAGTCATGATCGTGTTCTCCAGTACGCGCTAGTCATTCCAGCGGTGCGATTAACGTATCTACACTATACCCCGCCATGCATTAGAATCACGTATACGCCGTGTTGGTGTTGTGTTGGCGTTATGTTGGCGAAGTATTAACGCCGGGCCAGACTCGTTGCGGGGGCACCACCACCGTCACCATATCACCTACCGTAATCGCACCAATCCGCTCAACCCATGCCGTAAAGCCCCGTTTTTCTTTGGCGGCTTTGACGAACCGGGCAGTCAATTTGGCATCGTTGTAGTGCGTGGCAATCACTTGACCTGGACCGGTACAGGGCTGATTTTCCCAATCGACCACCAGCGCTGCTCCGGATGCAAAAATCAGTCGGGTGGCAGGGGGCAACAGCGTCAAATGGGGAATCCCCGCGAGCACCATGTTAGCGCCCAACCACTCCGGGCGGATTTCGGGCAACGCAAGGGTCTGCGCCGTCGCCGCCAATTCATCGGCGGCCACAATCGTGACTTGGCGCTCGTTGCGGATCTCAC
This sequence comes from uncultured Roseiflexaceae bacterium, assembly GCA_903889425.1. GTDB lineage: Bacteria > Chloroflexota > Chloroflexia > Chloroflexales > Roseiflexaceae > UBA965. The sequence continues at coordinate 14,760 of CAISXI010000403.1, forward strand.
TACCCCGCCGGTAATGGGGTACTCGCACGTCGGCCTTGCGCACCAGCCCGGCGTGGCTATCACCTACCACCCCCTGCCAATCCAACGTCAACGTTGGTACAGGACGGGTAACTAGGGTGCCGGCAATATCACCGACGGCCAGCCACGTCACCGTAGCGGTCAATTGTTGTTTGGACATCACACCCTCCTTTTTGCAACCAATGGCAATCTATACTACGCGTCGATTTTGTGCCAGGCCACCAACGTCCCCGCCACCCAAGTGGGGTCGGGGGCTTTGTAGAGGGCGGCGGCGTCGCTGGCAATGATATCAATAATTTCGGGGCGCATCGGACCACACACTGCCCGCATCACTTGCCCAGCATCACGGTGGTCGCTTTTGGCGGCGACACAGTGTTGGTTGTAGCCGGCATAATCAGCCTGGGCTAGCATTTGGGCACCGGCCATGATGGTGCGGCTGGCCAACTCTAGCCCACCTTGGGCAGGGAAGTACGACTGATCTACCGGTGTGCCGTAGCCGATGCCATGGTGAAACATGTCGGCGGTGGATACGACCACGGCGTTTTTGGCGATATCGACGACCTCATCATAGCCGGGGAGCAAAGTGGGCTGACCGCCAGCAAGCCACGGATAGCGTTCAATCACCCGGGGCATTTTTTTGCCATAATAATCGGCCGCCACTTCCCACAAATAGCGCCAGGTAAACAAGGCATGGTCGTAGGCCCATTCATCGCCACGAGTCAAACCAGGCCCTTGGATACCCCAGATGCGGTCAGTCGACGGGTCACCACCAGCAGCTACCCGCCGGCGGGCTTGCTCCATTTCGTCACTAAAGGCATGGAGCACACTCAGCACTAGCACGGTGTCGGCGCCGCTGTCGATACAGGCGTTGATACAGGCCGCGATTTGCTTGGCGCACTCTGCCACCCCGGCGTGGGGGAATACCAAGGCGCCACCTTTTTGCAATACCGGGGCGAGTTGCCATTCTTGGGCTTCGACCAGCTTGGCCCGGGCACCTTTCAGGCCGAGGGCGGCATGTTCTTGGGCATATTGATGGGTAATATCAATGCGCAATTGATTGAGATCCATGGTAGGGTTCCCTCTCATATATTTTTTGACGACCTACATGCTAGAATTATACACGGGGTTGTCTATCACACCGAAGGAGCACACCAATGCGACATATCATGATTACCGGCGCATCAACGGGGATTGGCCGAGCCTGTGTGGCCAGTGCCATCGCCCGAGGCTTTCAGGCCGTCGCCAGCGTGCGCACGGCAGCCGACGCCACCAGCCTGACCACCGAATTTGGCACCCACGTCACGCCGATTATCATGGATGTGACTGATAGCGCCAGTATCAGTCAAGCCGCTGCTGTTGTGTCAGATTTATTACAAAAAAACACATTGGCAGGGTTGGTGAATAACGCCGGCATCGCCGTGGCTGGTCCCAGTCTGCACCTAGCGATGGACGAATTTCGCCAGCAATTCGAGGTCAATTTCTTTGGCCAAATCGCGGTCACGCAGGCGTTTGCGCCGTTGCTTGGTAGCGACCGCCAACGACTCGGTGCCCCAGGCCGCATCATCAATATCAGCTCGCTAGGGGGCAAACTAGGCGCGCCCTACTTGGCACCCTATGTGGCATCGAAGCATGCCCTCGAGGGTTGGTCAGAATGTCTGCGCCGCGAATTGCTCATGTTTGGCATCGACGTGATTATCATCGGGCCGGGTGCCATCGCCACGCCGATTTGGCGCAAAGCCGAGCAACTCGATGTAGATGCCTATCAACACACCGCCTACGCCCCCTATTTGCGCAGATATCGCGACAAAGTAGTCGCCGCCGGCATCCACGGGCTGGCAGCTTCACGCGTCGGTGATTTGGTGCTACATGCCCTAACCACACGCCGGCCCCGCACCCGCTATGCCCTAGCCCCCAACCTACTGATGGATTGGTGGTTGCCCCGCTGGTTGCCTGCGCGCTGGATTGATCGGCTGGCAGCGCAGTCCTACGGGCTCCCCGAAAAAGCCATCCCCCGACCCATGCCAGAGGCATGAATCGAGGGATGCACGAATCCACACAGGTTGGGTTATTGGCCGGTGGTCAACTCACTGCTACCGGGCAATGCAGTGTAGTTGGTGTATTGGTACTGGCTATCGCCAAACGCCAAAATGGGGTAAAAAATAAACGGCAAAAAGATTAACCCTGCCGTAAATCCACGCCCCTGACCAAAGGCTCTGGCTAAGTCGCGCATGGTACGCAGGGTGAAATAGAGTGAAACAAACCCTGCCACCAATTGAACCCCACTAATAATTAGGTTGGGGTCTTGTTGGTCTTGGCCTCGGGTGCCGGGTTGCACGGTATTGAGAATTGCGTTAAGTGCCGCAAGTCCCAAAATAATCCAGGCCCAACTGCGGGGGCGACGGATGATGTCCATCATTATAATCGTGCTATAGATGGGAATCACTGCTGCCCACCCTTGCTGGCCCGCTTTTTCGTAGATGCGCCAATTAATGATAATCGCCACAAACATGATGACCAAAAATATCGCCCCAAAGCAGGCGAGTGAGCCCATAATCAATGCAATAAGTGCGGCGGTATCAAGCCCCGATGGGTTCGTTTGTTGGAGCAACATCATGTAAATAATCCATTTCATTAAAAAAACATCATCCCCTGTGATTGTACACAAGGGATGACGTCATTACTAGTCAAATCGTTGCAACGATTAGGCCGTGGGTGGCGTAATCGCCTTGGGAGAGCCGGGCAACAAAGGGGCGGCTGACACAGCTGCGGCTTGCACGCCGAGATAGGTGGCAGTACCGAAGCCCAACTTGGGGTAGGCATAGAAGGGCAAAACCAAGGCCACAATCACATTGATGGGCTCGCTTGGTTGCCCATATGATTGCAACAACACCCGCAAGGCAAAATAGCGCACGACCATAGCGGCCAACAACGGAATACCGCCACACCATCCCAAAGCAATACCAGCCCACAAGTAATATTTGTAGATCACGGGCAAACCACAGATATCAATCAACACCGAATCGTTATAGAAGGGGATAATCGCAGCCCAGCCTGGCTTACCTGCCTTGGCAAACACTTTCCACATCCCAGCCAACATGGCAACCACAATTGCCAACGGAATCAGATTGACCAACAATGCGGCGATAATCGCACCTGCATCTGCTCCACTACTCGCATCTTGAAAAAATAACGGCATGACATACCTCTTCTGTTAAAAAAATTGAACACGTGTATTGTATCATACGTTGTCAAGTATTTTGACAAAAATATACATTACATTTTACGACTAATTTACAC
>CAISXI010000404.1 GCA_903889425.1 uncultured Roseiflexaceae bacterium
AGTGATGACGATGCCAAAAAAATCGCAACCCTCATCCAACAAGCCGAACACCTCTACCAAGCCACCCAAGCCACCCTCGATCGCACAATTCGGCGCTTACCAGAAGCCCCAACGGCCACCGAATATCATACCTTGATCGAAATCGTCAAGGACTTAACTCCCACGATTCCCCCCATCGAAGCGACGCTCCAACAAAGTATTAAGCAACGGAGTGAACTCGAATCACTCATCCAAAAAAACAACGACCTCATCGAGCAAGTCCAACGTGAACAACAAAAAATCGAACATCGCCTTGCCACACTTGGGATTAATCACCGTGAGCTCCTCGCCACTGGTGACAGAGACTTGGCAAGGGCACATGAATTTTTGGCGAGCCACCAATACGCAGACGCTACTACTCATGCGCAACAGGCGCAACAAATCTATCACGCGGTTGCTACGCATATCACGACCCTATACGATGTGCGCAATGGGGTGACTGCTGGGCGTCACGCTGCCGAAAAAGCCACCCTACAAGGGTTTGATGTCAGTCATAGCCTCAGCCTCTTTCAAGAAGCAACGCGCCTGCTTGATCTCGCCTTGGCGGACATCCTTATCGGTAACTTACATGCAGGTAACACGCTCGTGAGCCAAGCCGAAGCGTTACGCCAACAAGCAGTCACCGAAGGGGGCAGTTTACCGATTATCCAACAACGCCAAAACGAAGCCATCGCCCAAACTACGCGTGACGGTGAAGTACTCACTGCACAATTTGCGGCAGCGACTACGGCATTCCAATCAATGAAAAACATGCACCCGGCATCGTGGGATGACCTCATAAATGCGGGAAGCGAAGCGGTAGTGTTGGCACGCTTTGGGGCACATTATGTGGCGTGGGCCAATCGTGTCAATACCCCCCAACAATACACCAGCGTCAGTCAACTCTTATCCAATGCCCAAATGGCCATTCAACGCGCCGGTACTATTTTGCAGATTATTGTCCAACGTCACGCCGATTTACAGCGGATGGAATTAATCGCCCGCCAAGAATTTTCGGATGCCGAAGAACTGATGGAGATTGTCCAAGCCCGTATAGCCGATGATAGCGTTGTGGCAGACAATTATCCGACTATCAAAGCAGAGTTTTTGGCGGTACAACAAGCCATTGACGAGATTCCGTTTGATTGTGTCGTCAGTTATCGCAAAGCACGCCAATTCATCCAACACACCTACAAATTTTTACCACACAATAACGGCAATACCCCCCTGTTGATTGCCGAACGGAGTCAACGCATCCGCGATATGCTCTGGCGCCAGATTCGCTTGATTGAGCAATTCCATACGCTCCACCCGGTACCCGAAGCGACACCACTTTTACAAGGATTACAGAGTATCCGTCACGAAGCCAATACTTTTGATGTGACGTGGCATACGGCGAGTGACATGACCGTGCCGATTATTAGTGAGTTAACCCGCTTGATTCAACGCTATGACCGCCTCGATAATGCGATGTCGCATATTGACCAACAGTTACGTCAGGCGTGGCAAAATCAACTCCCCCGCGAAGAAGCGTTATTTGGCGCACTGAGTAGTGCTGCACAACGGATTCGTGCCACCAATGACGAATCAATTCGTACCGCAGCTATCCAACGCCTCTACGAAATTGATAGTGATTATGCTGCCAATCGTATCACGATTAGCAAAGCCATAAATCTGATTCACACAATGAGCGAAGCCTTACCCAATGACAATTTCGGCACCCAAAGTCATATCATTGACCCAGTACCGTTTTTGCAGATGCGCCGTTGGGCAAAAATCGGACCATTTGCACCACCACTGCAATCCTTGACGTGGGTACCGGCGCATTTGCCAACGATTCCTGAGTGGTAGATGAGTTTGCGACGTTCAACCCACACCATCGTAGCATTTTAGGTATTGTATAATGCGAGTGAAGTTCAGATAAGAGGTTTACCATGCTAAATGCGTTTCGCCGTAAAGCGGAGCGGACACCCGAAGAAATCCAATCACGGGTGCCCCCCGGCCAACACCTCACCGAAAAATTCCCCGTCCTGCACTATGGTGATGTCCCCCAATATAAAAACCTGCCCGAAACATGGGATTTGCGGGTCTGGGGTACCATCGATCAACCCAAGCACTTTTCATACACCGAGTTCCGTGCCCTTCCCACAGTCGAAGTAATCACCGACATTCACTGTGTCACCCGCTGGAGCAAATTAGACACACGCTGGTTGGGGGTACGCTTCCGCGATTTCCTCGAATTAATCCCCGCCTTGCACCCGGGCACCAATTTTGTGATGGCGCACTGTGAATTTGGCTTTACTGCCAATGTCCCCCTCGAATATCTGATGCTCGACGATGCGTTGCTGGCCTACAAGTACGACGGCGAAGAGCTTACCCCCGACCACGGCTTCCCCCTCCGCCTCCTCACTCCCAAAAAATACTTTTGGAAGAGTGCCAAATGGTTGCGGGGCCTCGAATTTATGAATGGTGACCGCTTGGGCTTCTGGGAGCGCTACGGCTACAACAATAGCGCCGATCCTTGGCTCGAAGAACGCTATTCAGATTAATCACCTGCAGTCCTCCTCACCGTGTGGTGAGGGGGATTTTTGTATCGTGACTATTTTTTACCCCATCTTTCTTTGAAAGGGGAATAATATGACATACCATCAGCGCTGGCTCATTCCAGTAATCATGACGTTGTTGCTCATCAATGGGGGACTACTGTGGTTGATTGTTCAGTATGGGCAGACACAATTCAGCACCACGACAATTCCCCCACCTGCTACCGCAAGAGCGGTGGTGCAAACCACCACAATGACCACGCAATGTCGTGCTGACATTGCTATCTACATAGAATCAAGCAGAAAACGCATCTATACCTATTATGAATATTATGATGCGATTCCTACCACTAAATCGATAAGCCAACTCGCTGCCGATCTCAAAACCCTCAGCAAAGATGTACCTGCCTTGCCGACAGAATGCCCCGCCGACATTGCGGCACTCTTGAATGCAAATTATCTCAGTGTCTATTCGAGTGCCCCGATTCATTTGTATGTCATTATCAGCAAAAGTCAGGATGGCGTGATTGAAAACGCCAACACCAAGACGGCGATTCGCCATTTCCAACGCGAAATCGACATCGCCGAAACAACCACGTTGCGAATCATAAAAGCGTTCCAACGCTAATTTAGTAGGTTATCTCCAATACATTGCCCCCCAACAGATTACTCCAGAGCAGCCCCACGCTACGACTCGCTTGACGATGCGTAGCGCTACAGGTATAGTGCAAGCACTGGTGTGTGCACCAAATAGCGCCGGTGTACCCACCCTATTGGCGCATGCATTTATGCCAGATGACGACACTGTACGTTGGCATGCTACCCAATAACGACTGAAACTAATTACAAAAAACCATAGCCCCATGACGAGCCCATTGCTCGGCATGGGCATGTAAACGAGGGGACCTCAGTATGAGTGACAGCATTCTGCAACAGATTTTGGCACACAAAGTCGTCGAAGTTGCCCGGCAACGGAGCAAAGTCAAGGATAGTGCCATCCAACACAAAGCTACCCTCGCCCCACCAGTCCGCTCGTTTGCTCACGCATTGCGCCGCCATCAACGCCCCACCTTGATTGCCGAAGTCAAACATGCTTCACCATCACGGGGAGTACTGATTGAGCCATTCGAGCCACTCGCAATTGCTACAACCTATAGTCAGGGGGGAGCGTCGGCGATTTCGGTACTTACCGACCAACGCTACTTCCAAGGCAGCCTCAAATACCTCGAAGGTATCCGCCAGCAAGACGCCGTTGGTCCTGATGGTCATCATCCCCCATTGCTCCGCAAAGATTTCATTATCGATGCCTATCAGGTATTTGAAGCCCGGGCCTACGGTGCCGATGCGATTTTGTTGATTATGGCAGCCCTACCCGATGACCAGATCAAGGCCTTGTACGATTTGGCACAGCAGTTAGGCATGGACACGCTCGTCGAAGTACACGACGACGACGAGCTTCAACGCGCCCTCGCTCTCAATGTTGCCATCATTGGCGTCAACAATCGCAATCTGCATACCTTCGAATTATCCCTCGACACCACGGCACAGGTGTTTGCAAAAATCCCCGCTGGGCGCAATATCACGTTGGTAAGCGAAAGTGGCATCTTTACTGCTGCCGATGTAGCCACCGTGGGGCACCATGGCGCCAATGCGATTTTGGTGGGCGAAGCGTTGATTAAATCAACCGATATGCTCGCCAAAACCCAAGAACTGGCGGGGTATGCGTCATAAGCTCTGGCAGATTTGGTGGGCATTTACGCGCTTGGGATTGACGTCATTTGGTGGCCCCGCAGCCCACATCGGCTATTTCCATCATGAATTTGTCACCCGCCGTGGCTGGCTGAGTAATGATGAATTTGCCCAAGACAACGCCTTGTGTCAGCTCGTGCCAGGTCCTGCTAGCTCACAATTGGGGATGCTGATTGGGGCACGCCAAGCTGGCGTATGGGGGTCACTCGTCGCCTGGCTCGGATTTAGCACACCATCAGCCCTCATCATGCTCCTCGTGATGCGTGGTAGCCCGTGGCTGGAACAGCAAAGTGGGCTGATTCACGGCTTGCTCCTCGGGGCAGCCTGTGTCGTCACCCAGGCAGTGTGGTCAATGGCCTGCACGTTTTGCAAAACCACTCCCAATCAACTGATTGCCGCAATTACCCTCGGCATATTACTGACTTGGAATACTCCGTGGGTGCAGATGGCGTGTCTGGTGGGCGCGGCGCTTGGCGGAGTGTTCATCCACCGTCAGCATACATCGACCATTCCCCCCAGTAGTCCCATTTTGACTCGTAGCCAAGGCAGCCTATTTCTCGGTTTTTTTGGTGGATTAGTCCTTCTCTGTACATTCGTACAACACCCATTGAGCATTTTATTTCAATCGGGAGCCTTGGTGTTTGGCGGCGGGCATGTGGTATTGCCGATGCTCCAACAACGCCTCGTTACCAGTGGCTTGATGGATAGCTCGCAAATCCTGAGTGGGTATGCCGCTGCCCAATTACTCCCCGGCCCATTATTTGCGATTGGGGCGTATGTGGGTGGGGTCGCAGGGGGCTATTCGTGGTGGCAAGGGATACTAGGCGCAGTGGCTATTTTTCTACCGGGGTGGGTACTCATCATGGGCATCATGCCGTGGTGGCGCCAGATTCAGCAACACATATGGGTGCAACGCGCATTACTAGGGGTACAGGCCGCCGTAGTGGGCGTCCTGGCAGCGACGTTGTGGGACCCCATCATGACCCACGCCCTCGCCAACGGTGTCGATATTGCAATCTGGATTATCGGGACGACTGCATTAATCCGGTTCAAATCACCAGCCTGGATTGTGACCGCACTCTGTGCAGTGGTGGGATTGATTGCAATGCGTTATTTGTAAAAAATACTTCGTGATGACAAAAAAATACCCCCGCATGACCATTAGTCACGCGGGGATATTTGTATCGCTTAGGCCGCTTAGGGAGCCGGTGTAGTGACATCCGGTAACGGCGTTGGTTCGATGGGCAAGGTCGTAAACCAGCCCTCGATAGTGTCAAGGGAGCCATCATTCACCAGATACACCTTGGCGTCACCGGCATGTTGGACGTAGCGGGCACCACCACTAGGGTTGCGCGTACCAATCATCAGCGTATCGATTGGTTTTTGGTTTTTGTCGAGCGTGACGATGGTGAACTGGGGTGGCACCAAACCATACCCCGACAAATCACTCGAGGTGGGGGTAATCACACTGGTCGCTGCCAAATTCGCCACTGCCGCTACTGCTGGACCAATCACAATCGTGTCGCCAGACAGTTGCTGGGGAGCCACAATCTGCCAGCCATCAGTTTTGCGGGCGACTTGGACCGTATTGTCCGCAGTTTTGCTCACGGTTACCGTAAATACCGCTTTCGAATCGGTGTTGGTAACGGTGATTTTGGGGGCATCGACTGCGGCTGTTTCACTGTTGGGGTCGGGCACCCAATACAGATACCCCGCCACCGCCGCACACAACACCGCCAACACAATCGTCATTCGGACGTTCATATGACCCTCATTATGCTAACGACGCCGCCACCATACGGCAATTCCTGTGACAATAAACAATAACGGTAACCCGATGACACAACTATAAAAAATCAAGGTGCTTTGGTCATTGGTCAAAAAGACCTTGCGGTCAATTGGCGCAATGGTCGGCACCGCAATCAATGAATCTTGGGCGGTAGCCCAGGCTACGGCATTACGAAATAACGCAGCGTTCGCTTGGGCTGCTTGCAGGTAGCCATTGCTCACAAAGTCAACGTCACCAATCAGCACCGCCCGCATTTTGGTGGGGCTTTCGAGTATATACCCAAAGTTCAACGGTCCTTGGGCATCACCTTCCTGCACTTCAACGTTGCCATCAGTGAATTTGGTCGCCGCACTACTTTTGGCACTACTGCTCAAAAAGATCTGACGGGTCACCTGCGGTGGCGGATTGCCTATTTCTTTGATACTCCGCACCGAATTAAAAACACTGGCCTGCCCCGTCATATTGCGGGTAATGTCGGTATACGGGTATTGCAATACCGCAGGCGCCAAGGGATTGCCCACTTGTGACTGTTCGTCGATGATGATGTCAGGTTGCCATTCGAGCCCCCAAACTTGCAGTAACACCTCGAGTGGCGTAACGCTTAACGGATTCGACATCAACACCATCCGACCACCATTGTTGATATAGTCAAGGATGCTTTGGAATTCTGATTGCGTAAATGGGTCTTGGGGATCAGCCACAAGCAACAAACTATTCGACAAGGGAATCGTCGTCGAAATCGTAAGATTAATCGGTGCCACCTTGAAGTTGTCGTCGGTCAAGACCACTTGTAATTGGCTCAAGCCATTGGGGTCAACGTTGTCGAGTGAGCGTTCACGATGTCCGGTCAACACATATACGGTTGTTTGCACATCTTGCGAGGCCTTGAGAATCGCACCGGTGATGGCTTTTTCGTCACTCCCACTAGCTTGGATTTTGCGGTCAGCGTATTTGACTACAATCGTGCCATAGCTGGTGATGTTGTCGTTTTTGGCGGCCACAGGGTCGGTGTCGGGGTCAACAAAGCGATAACTAAATCGTGGCGAGGCAGCCACATATTCCTTCAAGCGACTTTCGACATCACTTTGCAACGCTTTGTCTTGGGCACCAAAGTACCCCACTACTTCGAGCGGTTGGTTGAGCGCGGCAACAATTTGTTTACTTTGTTGCGAAATCGAAAAAGACTGGGTGGCGGTGACGTCGATGCGACGATGGAACCGCACAGCCAGCACGTTGCCCATCACCAATAGTGCCAACAACAATACCGTCATTGCACTCGCATTGGCGCCATAGCGTAATTGACGCAAGCCCAAAAAAGCCCGCATCCGTTCGATCAATGTCTGCATTAGCGATATCTCCGTGTTTCGAGCATCCGCGTCGCGATAAAGAGTGCCGCAATCGTCACACTCAGGTAATAGACCACATCCTCGAGGTTAATTGCACCACGGGCAAAGTCATTGTAATGCGCCGGGAGCGACAAATACGTTAGGACAGTGGCCGAGCCGGTGGCAATATTACCGGCAGCCTCAATCAGCCACAACAGCAACAAAATCCCAAAGCCAAGCACGGCGGCCACAATTTGGTTTTCGGTGACTGCTGACGTCAACGTCCCAATCGCTATCATGGCTGACGTCAGCAATATCAGCCCCAAATAACCCGTCAAAATTGGACCCCAATCGGGCGTGCCACCGACGCGCCACAAAATGAATGGGAAGTAGAGGGTACAAGCCAACATTACCCCAAACATCCCCATAGCAGCCAAGTATTTCCCGAGGACTACTTCCCAGTCACGGACCGGTGCAGTCAACAATATTTCGATGGTGCCGGTTTTTTGTTCATCGGCGAGCAAGCGCATCGTCAACAACGGCACCACAAATATCAACACCACCATAATATTGAAAAAAAGACCTTCCATGGTGGCTTGTTGGCTTTGAATCAAAATCAACGAAAACAAATAGCCAGCAATCAACAAAAAGACAGCTGACACCATGTAGGCAATTGGCGAAATAAAATACGCCAAGAGTTCACGGCGGGCAATTACCAAGGCGATACGCATACTATGCGGCTCCTTCGTCTGTTGTAGTAACGGTGGGTGGCGCATCCACAGTGACGACTTCATCATGGTCGCTGGTAGATTCTTCTTGGGTGGTTAACTCTAGGAAGATGGTTTCGAGGCTGAGCGTCACTTTATGGAGCTCAAGCAATCCCCATCCTTGACTCACCACCAACGAGGCCAGTTGGGGGCGGATTTCACTCCCTGCAGCAGTTTCGATATGCAACAAGCCATCTGCTTCGACACTCACACTCACCACCCCCGGTAATTGTTGGATGGCGGTGGTATCGGTTGGTTGTTGATGCAGGCGCATTTCGATGCGTTCAGATCCTTGCAACCGTGACGTCAGCGCAAGCGGAGTATCTTCGGCCACCACACGGCCTTTTTTGATAATCACGACGCGGTTACAGAGCATGCTCACTTCAGGCAAAATATGCGTGCTCAAAATCACCGTGCGGGTGGCGCCTAATTCACGAATCAATTCCCGCACTTCGATGATTTGACGGGGGTCTAAGCCGACTGTCGGTTCGTCGAGGATGAGGACGTCGGGGTCATGGAGCAAGGCTTGCGCCAAACCAACCCGCTGGCGCTGACCTTTGGACAATTTGCCGATGCGGTCGTCGGCGCGGTCGGCAATATGCACCAAATCCATGGCACGGTCGACGGCATCCGCCCGTTGGGACATATTGCGTAAGCGCGCCATATGGTCGAGGTAGCCCGCCACGGTCATTTCGGGATAGAGCGGCACCCCTTCGGGTAGATAGCCAATGTGGCGGCGGGCTTGGAGTGAATGCGTCTGCATATCAAACCCTGCAATCGTCACCGAGCCACTACTAGGGGGCAAATATCCCGTCAACATGCGCATAGTGGTGGTTTTGCCAGCACCATTGGGACCAAGGAAGCCCAATACTTCACCACGGGCTACGGCAAACGAGACATCATCGACAACGGTGATATCGTTATACCGCTTCGTGAGTCCAGTCACTTCAATCATGCAACCTCCCTAATAATTTGTTGCTGACAGCATAAAAGCTCGCCATCATGATAACTACTATTACCATACTACAAAACGGCACACACAGTGCACGGCATCGTATGCAATGATACCAAATCCATTGCATTACGATGCCAAATTAAATTTAAATCGTGCTAAATATTACATGAATAAATCATGAGAATGCCGTCAATGTCGGCCATGCCAACGATAACAGCGCTTCGGCCCGCCAGCTTATTTCGAGCGGTTTGACCAGCCGTTGGCGCCATTGGTCAGGAATCTGCGATTCACCCCATACGGCGCCGGCCAATTGCCCATAAATGGCACCGGTAGTATCGGCATCTTGCCCCAAATTCACCGCCGCCAAGGCACCAGTTTTGAAGTCATCACAATGATAGAACGCCCACAACGCCGCCTCAAACGACTTTACCACATAGCCAGTCCCTTGAATGAACGGCGGTTGTTTGCGGTATGAGCCCTGCATCACCTTGGCAATATCGGCTTGAATAGCGTTATTTTGGGCATAGCGCTCACCTGCGGGAATGATGTCGGCCTTGGTGCCACCCCGTAACCCGGTGGCCATCATCAGCGCCATCACCACACAGGCATCGATGGCCGCAGGGGCACCATGGGTGACGCGTGAGCTTTCGCCGGCATAGTGCGCCAATTGGGCGTCATCGCCGGCATAATACATGGGGATGGGGGCGAGGCGCATCAGCGAGCCATTGCCGGCGGTATATGGACCAGTTGGGCCAGCAAACGGCTCACCCGTCTGCGCAAATTCATTCAATGCACTCCGGACCGTATTGCCGATATCGAAGCAACGATCTGTGCTCGACAGATATCCCTCACGATACCACCGCACATAATTTGTGATTTGATCGTTGGCATCAAAGCTACGCCGGCTTATCAGGCTTTGGGCAAGGCAGAGTGCCATCGAGGTGTCATCAGTCCAGCCACCTACTGGCAGATTAAACGGACCACCACCAACCATATCGGTCAAGCCATGGGGGCCGATGTCGGTGAACTCCAGCGTGGTGCCCAACGCATCGCCCACCGCCAGACCAATCAAGGCCCCACGATAGCGATCACGCAATTGGTGCCATTTGGCGGCTTGGGCGGGGGATGGTTCTTGCCATTGCGCCACAAAGCTAAATTGGATGGCTGCTTCAGGAGACGTGCGCGCAAATCCACTCCGCACCTGCGCGAGTTTGGCCACGGCATCGCTAGCCGACAAGCCATTACGGATATACCAGCAGGCGACCACGGTACCCGTGCGGCCGATCCCACCCCAGCAATGAATATAGACCCGTTTGCGGGCTGCCACCGCGTGGGTCACGGTATCGAGGATTGCCAATAGTTGGGCAGGGGACGGAATCCCCATGTCTTTAATGGGGAAGGTGTGGTGCGTCACGTGTGGTGCGTAGATCGGCAATAACCCGACGTAGGATTTGAGTCCATCCGCAGGGGTCGTTAAGTCGATAATGACATCGATTTGTTCATGCGCGACCCACTGGAGTTTGGCAATGGCTTCAGCCTGATCCAACGCTCCAAGGTATGCCCCCGCCCAAATGGATTCGTCAACCCGATATAAAGCCTTTGGTAATTGCATCGACATGGCCTTTCTTTCACACATATTTATGACAAATACGTTCGCTTTTCATCCCAATAACCCGTACTAACTCGTGTAATTATAGCACAATTCTACTATTACGTAAATGTGTATTTCATGAATAATTCGACACTAATTACGCCAACGTGGGAGCATGTGGCACATGACGGTATGCGCAAAAACCCACGAGACAGCGTACCGCGATAATTTAGGTTTCTGAGAATAAATGCGGCGGAATTTGGTCGGTATGCGGCAACGACGTCCATACTAATCGGAGCAATGTATCGGCATACCACACAATTTCGTGATAACGGGTTATTTTTTGGCGCCAATGGAGGGGAATGGCAGATTCACCATACAATGCCCCCGCAATTTGGCCATACACTGTACAGGCAGCACCTTGCATCCCACCGGTATTGGCTAATGCCAGAATACCACTCGCAAAATCATCATGTTGCCGTAGTGCGTGCAACACCATATCAAGTGATTCGAGTACATAACTACCGTGGAAGCCATCATGGTGATGGGCGGTGTAATTGCCCGTCAACACCTGATGCACTCCAGAGTCAGCCGGAATATCTAACCAATATTGCGCAAATAACGCCGCTTTGTCCTGAGAATACACTGTCCGTGCGAGCATCGTCGTGACGATATGACAGGCATGAATCGCAGCCGCCGCCCCATGGGTAATCCGTGAAGCATCCCGGGTATGGATACCCAGTGCCATCGGGTTCGCCGCATAAAACAATCCAATCGGCGCAACGCGAATCAACGAACCGGTACTAGCCGCATGATCGGTGGTAATGGCGGTATATGGCGTATTTGTCACCATATAGTGATATAACGCCATCATATTGATATTGCCCAAATCATAGATACGCCCACCACAACTGAGATAGCCATCACGCCACAATTGCAACAATCGGCGCGCTTGATCATGCGCATCAAATCTCCGTTGGGCAATCAGACTCGTGACCACACACAACATACCCGCGGTATCATCGCTCCACCATCCTGCAGGGAACGCAAACGGACCACCACCAACAATATCAGTAACCTGCTGAATAATTTGCGGAATTTTGTGTTCGTTGGTCACACCAAGTGCATCACCTACAGCGCCACCAATCAACGCACCACGGAACACATCACGCCAACGCCGCCACCGGTGGGCAGTCTGTACGTCGGGTTCTTGCCAATCATAGACAAAATTAATTTGCTCTTGAAAATCAGGGGACACATACGGTGAAATAACGGGCAGAATCTGCCGGAACTGTTGTCGTGCGGCTTCGGCAGTCACCCCTTGACGCATAAACCAACAACTTGCCACCATACCCGTACGACTGATACCCCGCCAAGAATGGATATATACATTGGTGTTTTGGTGGTGTGCGGCAGTGAGCGTATCGAGAATCGCCAACATTGTAGCTGGCGCAGGGGTGTCACCATCACTAATCGCAAACGACATCCACGTAATGTGTGGCGCATATTGCATGAGTTGGGGCAAATACGACGGTAATTCATCGCTCGGCGCAGTCAAATCGATAATCAACGTGACCCCTTGCGCCTGCAACCACCGTAATTGGGGCTCGACTTGGGATGCAATGCCGTTACCGATATACGACCCTGCCCAAATAGTTGGGGCAATTTGATAATGTAACTTAGGAGCGTGCAACACAAATTCACCCCAACGACTTATGTCAGCAAAAACAATACAATATCAACAAAAATCGCACTGTGCTTGATATGTTACTACGAAAACAACACACGCCATAACAACGTTGTTACAGCGTGTGTGCATGGTACCCCCAGCGGGATTCGAACCCGCGACCTTCACCTTGAAAGGGTGACGTCCTAGGCCGCTAGACGATGGAGGCAGAAATATTTGATACCAGCCCACGTATCAAAAACAACCACGACGTAGCATTGCGGCTACGCCGTGTGATGGTGGTACCCCCAGCGGGATTCGAACCCGCGACCTTCACCTTGAAAGGGTGACGTCCTAGGCCGCTAGACGATGGAGGCAGAAACCTCTGGTAGTATATCATCATTCGCGATGAATTTCAAAGCGAATTTGGAGCAATTTATGAGCAATCTCAAAATCCTTACTGCTAGCGACATCCAAGCGCTTGTTTCGATGCCAATTGCCATCGAAGCCGTACACCGCGCCTACGCAAGTATTGCCGCTGGTACCACCACCGTCCCCCTCCGCATCGATGTCGATCAATCCACCCATCAATCGCATACCTTTTTTATGCCAGCATTGGTTGATAATCAACACTTGGGCATGAAAATCGTCTCGGTCTACCCGCATAACCGCGAACAACACAACCTCCCCACCATTCATGCCATCGTCATGCTCATCGAAGGCGCCACTGGTCGCCCGCTCGCCATGATGGACGGTACCTACCTCACCGTGCTTCGGACGGGCGCATCGGCAGGGGTTGCCACTCGACTCTTGGCGCGCACCGATGCATCACACTTGGTCATTATTGGTGCCGGCGCCCAATCATGGGCCCAAGTGGCAGCAGTCTGTGCCGTACGCCCTATTACCCACGTCACCATTGTCAATCGTTCAGTCGCACGCGCCCAACAATTCCAAGCCACATTGCAACAGCAACACCCCCATTGCACCATCACCATCGCCAATAATCGCGCTGACGCACTCGCCGCGGCAGATGTGGTCTGCCTCGCCACCTCGTCGCATACCCCCGTATTTGCCGACAGCGAAATCCGCCCAGGTACCCATATCAACGGCATCGGCTCGTTTACCCACACCATGATCGAAGCCGACCCCCAGACACTCGGTCGCGCCTACGTGGCCGTCGACCAGTTTGCACCAGCCTGGAGCGAAGCCGGTGAGCTCATCGCCGCCCGTGATAGTGGACTCCTCGACCCCACCAACGTCGTCCAAATCGGTGATATCGCCAATGGCACTGCCCCGGGACGGCGTGATAATCAGCAAATCACTTTTTTCAAATCGGTCGGCAATGCCGCCCAAGATGTAGCCGTGGCGAGTATCGCCTATCAGGCGGCCCAACAACACAATCGTGGCCAAGATGTGTCACTCGTATAATTAAATCCTACGGTGTTTTGTGAGAAATGCGCAAAACACCGTTTTTTACTACTTGCAAACAATCACATTCCATCATATAATCATCACATACACGCAATTCTTTACTATAATTCTGCTATTTTCAAAAGGAGAAAGTATGTACGAGCAACAGACGAAAGAATACGCCCAGAACGGGTATACACTGGTACGGGGACTCATACCAGTAGCCGAAGTTCGCGAGTTGGTCGCCCATTACATGGAAATGAATGCGGCCGAACGTGCCAAAGAAGTATACGATCCTGACATCATTGCAGACACCCAAGACCCACTCAAACGCTACCCTCGTATTTTGAATTTGCATCGCATCGATACACGCAGCAAAAGCCATTTACTCGACCCACGCCTCCGTGATGTAATGGTTGAAATATTAGGTATCGAGCCATTTGCCGTGAGTACAATGATTTATTTCAAGGCGGCAGGTGCACGCGGACAAGCACTTCACCAAGATCAGTATTATTTGCGGGTCAATCCAGGCACGTGTTGTGCCGCTTGGGTAGCTCTTGATGATTGTGACGAAGAGAACGGCTGTTTGCAGGTTGTACCGGGTAGCCATGACTTGCCAGTACTCTGCACGATTCCTGCAGATACGAGCAAAAGCTTCACCAATGTGATGGTACCAATTCCAGATGATATGTCTGCAGAGTCAGTGATTATGAAGGCTGGCGACGTATTATTTTTCAATGGGCAGTTAATCCACGGCAGCTTGCCAAATATCAGCCAGACCCGCTTCCGACGCTCACTGATTACCCATTACATCGTCGGTGATGCCCAACAAGTATCGCATTTTTACAACCCTGCGTTACGGTTTAATGGCAGCGAAGTCACCCTTGATGCAAGTCAAGATGGTAGCGAGTGTGGCGTATGGGTCGAACAGGATGGGAATCAACGGGTCGAGATGCAAGCAGTCAGCAACTCGGGTGGTTACGTCCAATAATTCCGGGGTACTATAGCGAGTATTAATCCACCCATGACAAAGCACATTTTCCATCCCCGTCTCCAACAAATCGAACGTTATATCAGCGAACATCGTCAGGTGACGACCAACGCGTTGTGTATGACGTTCGATATTAGCGAAGCCACTGCGCGGCGTGACCTCGACCAGCTTGCTGCCCTCGGGAGTGTAATGAGAATCCATGGCGGAGCAGTGGCAGTGAGTGCGGCACCACCCGAGCCGCCCGTGTTGCAACGCAGCCAATGGCAACAAGCCGAAAAGCAACGGATTGCCCAAGCGGCCGCCGATCTCATCGACGCAGGCGACACGGTGTTTATTAGTAGTGGCACGACTGCCTTGGCTGTTGCGCAATTGATTCGTAACCGCAGCGACATCACCGTAGTCACCAATTCATTGCCCGTACTTAATTGTTTGGCCGACAGTAATCTCGATGTTATTGCTTTGGGTGGGATGTTTCGCCAAAGTGAGTCTTCGTTTATTGGGCATTTGGCCGTGCAAAGTTTGGCAGAGCTCCGTATGAGCAAGATTATTTTTGGAATTCGCGGCATCGATGTCGTCCAAGGGTTGACCAACGATTATCTGCCCGAAACCATGACCGATCGCGCCATCCTGAGCGCCGGTAAGCATGTCATCATCGTGGCCGACCATACCAAGCTCGGACGGAGTGCCCCAGCCTTTGTCGCACCACTCAGCGCCGTCGACACCTTGGTGACGGATAGTAATGCCGATAGTACGCTATGTCATGCTATTGCCGCCATTGGTGTGCGCGTCATTCAAGCATAGTAATCATATTTTTGTATACCAAAGGATTCCCCATGACACAACTAGGGATGCACACATGGAATGAACTCTGTTCGCAACCAGCTGCGTGGCGCGCTGCGCTTGATGTCGTGATTGGCCATGCGCCGATTATTGCCAGTCATCGGGCCTTAACCCACGCGAGTCACATTATCTGGAGCGGTTGTGGATCGCCATACTATCTTGCCGTGGCCGCAGCCCGCATTACCCAGCAACACGACCCCCGCCCCAGTTATGCCGTACCTGCCTCAGAATTATGGTTGAATCCTAGTGTGAGCATCCCCCGTGATGCCACGCCAACATTGATTCTGCTCAGCCGCTCCGGCAGTACCACCGAAGTCCTGCGGGCGGCTGCCCAGTTCCGCCAAAGCGCACCCAATGGGCATATCATCACCATCACCTGCTACCCTGACCGCCCACTCGCAAGTGTGGGTGACATCAACATCATCGTGCCATCAGGCCAAGAGCAGAGTTTGGCGCAAACCCGGGCCTTTACGGTGATGCAAATGGGCGCATTAGGGGTGATTTGGCTCCTGAGTGGCCGATCGTTGACCGAGCTGAGTGGTCTGCCTGATGTTGCTGCTGATGTGATGCAACGTTACCAGACGCAATGCCTCGAAATTGGCAAAAACCCCCACTATCACAGCTTTTATTTCTTG
>CAISXI010000405.1 GCA_903889425.1 uncultured Roseiflexaceae bacterium
GCCTCGGCCGACGCCAAAATCACCGGCCGGGCGGTCAAGCCAAACAACCCGGTTTTGCTGATGTCATAGCGCAGATTGCGGGCGAGCGCTAAAGCCTCGAGGTTGGCTAAACTGCCGCCGCTCACCATGACGCCCCCAGCCTGGGGCGCCAAGCCAAATTCGGCGGCTAGCAGGCGCATCAGCCGGTCTTCAAGGCGGGCGGCCAATGGTGCCATTTCGAGCGAAAGCATGTTGTTGTTGGTAGCAGCCGAGACAAGCTCACCCAAAAAAGCCGCCGTGCTCGGCATCGTATCCATGTGACCAATGTAACCAGGATGGGCAGGATTCATCGCGCCTTGCAGGACTTGTTGGATGAGCGGAAGCAACACTTCGGCTGGTTGGGGTTGCTCGGGGAAGCGCACCATCATCAAACTGCCCGGGTCGGGCTGTAATGGCAATTGGGCGGCATTACTCAAATGCCCAATCAGCATATCAACCACTTGATGGGCTAATTCCGTCACGGCGGTTTGGTTGGTGCCGTGGGGATTGACAAAGGCGCGCGGATCTATTCGACTACCACGAAGCATGACCGACCTCCTTATACACGCTGGCATCGCAATTTGCCTATTATTTAGAGAAAAACAACCAATTCTTCAGTAAATATTTGCAAATTACGGTATGATTAACTAGTGTAGCATGGGATATTGAGGTGACATGATGGAATGGCTTAATCGCAAACTTTTTCCTTTTCCCATTCACACCTATACGAGTCAAGACGGCGTCATGCGCTACGTCGACGTCGGCAGTGGCCCGGTAATGTTGTTTGTGCATGGCACACCAACCTGGTCATTACTCTGGCGGCACGCCATTGCCAAATTTGCGTCGACACATCGTGTGATAGCAATCGACCATTTAGGGTTTGGTTTGTCAGATAAACCACCTGAAGTTGACTATACGCTTGCCGCACATGCAGCCCGGTTTCATGACTTTGTCGATTTTTTGGGCATTCATGACATTACCTTAGTCGTCCATGACTTTGGCGGGCCGATTGCGTTGAGTGATGTCATAAACCGCCCTGGTTTATACAAAAAACTCATCTTATGCAATACGTTTTTTTGGCCATTTGCAGGAGAATTTGTGGTACGCACCACGATATCATTACTTAATGGCCGGGTAGGCAAGTTTTTGTTCCTCAATCTCAACATTGAACCCCAATGGTTGTTGCCAGCAGTCTTTGCCAATCGCCAAAACCTCGCTGATGCAGTCCATCAACAATACGTGGCGCCGTTCGCTGATAGCACCCAGCGCCAGGCCTTGTGGGCGATGGTCAATGAACTCACCCCAGACAATCCATGGTTGGCGCAGTGTTGGGCGCAACGCGAACACCTCGCCAAAATTTCTACGCTGTTGTTGTGGGGGAGCAGAGATCCTATTTTTGGGGCAGCTTATTTGCAGCGCTGGCAACAATTGTTTCATCATGTGCAGATTTGTACGTATCATGATGCCGGACATTTTGTCCAAGAAGAAGCGTCTTTTGATTATGTAAAACAGATCCAGTCATTTATCGCCTAAGGTAACTCATACTTACGCTCATTATTGCACTGTAAAGAGTAGATTAATGCAACAGCAACCGGTTATTCACATCATCGGGGTCGGCGAAGTAGGCATTCGCGTTATAAATCAGTTAATTCGCTACGAGCCTCACTATATCACTACAGGGATAGCGATTGCCGCTGAGGCGGACACGCTTCATGATGCCCAAATCCCGATTCGGATATTGGTAGCAGATACAAATAACGCCC
The DNA here is from genome assembly GCA_903889425.1 of uncultured Roseiflexaceae bacterium. Classification (GTDB taxonomy): domain Bacteria; phylum Chloroflexota; class Chloroflexia; order Chloroflexales; family Roseiflexaceae; genus UBA965. The sequence goes on from CAISXI010000405.1 coordinate 1,782, forward strand.
CACACGTTACGGCGTATCTCCATGAAACGAAAATGGTGTTGCTGGTTGTGGATTATGGGGAAATACAGGATATGCAATTAGCGCACCAGACAATTGCATCGATAGGTCAGCGAGGAATTCCCGTAATCGCACTTGTCACCAATAGCAATACAATGCAGTCGACTCCCACACATCGTGTGGCATTCCAACAGTTGCAACATGCGGCAACGGGAGTGTTCATGTTAGATCATCAGCAGCCAGAGCGTATTATATCGCGGTCGAAGGGCTATACTCCCCCACAAGCAATCACCCACGCCCGCAATATCCTTAGTGATTTGCTCCGGTTGTTCCATGATCCCGGGCTAATTTCGATTGATCCCACTGATTTCGCAGCCCTATTTCACGAATCAGCAAAGGTTGGCATAATCAAAACCTATTGTGCCCAAGGACGTGATGCCAACCAGCAAATCACCGCAGCGCTACACCAAAGTCAAATCGCTACACATCAATACCCCCGAATTTTGTTACATGTCCATTGCGGCGAAGCTGTTACCCTCCCTGATATCGGCGCTATTGCCGATGAAGTTGAACGCATCTGTGGACCAGATGGCAATATCACGTGGGGATTATTTGTTGATGTCAATTGCCCCGAAGATTACCTCCAGGTTGATTTGTTTGCGGTTGAATCGGTGTGAAAACGGAGGTGCGAGGACATTCCTCGCACCTCCGTTTTATTGTAGAGACGCAGCAGACGCAGCAGGCTGCGGCTCTACTGCGGCTCTACGCGCGCCATCACGATTTTATTCAATCACGTAGCGGCCGGGATTGAGTTTATTATCGGGGTCCCAGGCTTTTTTGAGTTGATGCATGATGGCGATATTGGCCGGGGCTGGTCCCCACCGCAGCGGATCTGCGCCGATTTCGACCACCACATAGCCCCCAAACGGCAATAACGCTGTCCGGAGTGCCGCGACGTCGGGCATTTGGGGGGCATAGAGACGCATAAGTCCCACCGTCGGCATGATATGCAAGGTGGCATTGGGGGCAATTTCTTGTAAGACTGGATAAACCGACTCCAACGATTGGGGCGCACAACCAATCCGGAGTTGGACGGCGTGACCATGGCTTTTGTTAAACGGGGTGTTGAGCAGATGCTCCCACGACCCTGCAGTCGCGGGCTTGGCAATGGGTTGACGGGAACGGGCGATATTGACTTGGCGGGTCACTGCGGCGGCAGCCCCTTGCCAACGTGCCCACAAGCGGATGTGGTGGGGGGTGGCTTCGATGAGCAGCGCCGATGGATTAAAGGGTGGGTTGCGCAATACATACGCCATCTTATGGGCATGGGCAATCGACATACTGGTAACAGTGAGGCTTTCATCGGATTCGGGGAGGGGTGCCAGTTTGAACGACACCTCGGCGATGATTCCCAGCGTCCCCAATGAGCCAATGTGGAGCTTATGCATGTCGTAACCGGCCACGTTTTTGACCACTTTGCCGCCACTTTTGATGATACGGCCATCACCCGTCACAAAATGCATCCCCAGCAACCAATCGCGCGGTGCGCCGGCACCATGGCGGAGTGGACCACTGAGACCGCTGGCCAGCAAACCACCGATGGTGGCGTGGCGGTGTTGGGGTGCATCCCACGGTAACCACTGGCGATTGACCGCCAAAATGTCTTGGATGTCGCCAAGCACCATCCCCGCCCCCACCGTAATCGTGAGGTCTGAAGGGATATAGTCGCTCACCACGTTGAGCGCCCGCATATCAATGACGGTGCTGTCGGGCTGGGCAGGGTTGCCGATACCCTGATGCAAGCCGGCGCCACGGGGCACAATCGGCCCCGTGGTATCACGCACCATGGTGGCTAATTCGGCGATGGTTTGGGGTTTTTCCATATGGTACTCCGTTATGTAGATTGCACATCGTCGTTACCAACCATGCGCGTTGCACTTAAATCCAAGCACCAGCGGCCAGTGCTTTGGCGCCAGCCCGGGCCGATTTGATATCGCCACACGAGGCACCGGTGGGGATGAGCTTGCAGGGATTCATGACGCCGCGGCTATCGAAACAGGCCCGCATTTGGCGCATGGCCCACAAATCATCCTCGCTAAACAGCCATTTCATGTAGTCACGTTTTTCGATGCCAATGCCGTGTTCGCCACTAATCGTCCCACCAGCCTTGACACACGCCATCAAAATCTCTTCGCTGGCGGCCACTGCCCGCTCGATGATACCTTCTTCGCGAATATCAAAGAGCAATAGCGGGTGCAGATTGCCGTCGCCGGCATGAAAAATATTGACGATGTGGACGCGTTGGCGTTTGGCGACTTCACGGGTCAAGCGCAAAATTTCGGTCAGTTTGGAGCGAGGCACCACGCCGTCTTGGATGTGGTAGTGCGGGGCGAGACGAGCACAAGCCGCCAATGCCCCTTTGCGCCCAGACCAGAGTTTTTTGCGTTGTTCTTCGTCTTGGGCAACCCGTAATTCACGCGCTTCAAAGTGGGCACAGATATGCTCGATTTGGGCGGTTTGGGCAGTGATTTCTTCATTCATACCGTCGATTTCGATGAGCAACACCGCTTGGGCGTCGAGTGGGTA
>CAISXI010000406.1 GCA_903889425.1 uncultured Roseiflexaceae bacterium
GCCAGTGATGACGATAATGCACCGGCACCAATCTGCACCCGCTGTCAAGGCAAAACCTACATCACCTGTAGGGAATGTCGCGGCAACGGTCAACTCTACCAACAACAACGCATGGATTGGCGCCGGCAACCGACCCAATTCACTGCCCAAGATGACACCAATTATGCCGAACAGCAGTGGCTTAGCCAACACTGTACGCCACGCACCGTCTACCGCCTGCAAGAACACCACGGCATCCGCCCCGAATGGAAATTACTGCCCAAAGTCGAGCACCTGATTGCCCAAATGACCGCCTACCAAAACAACGATAGCCGGGTCGTCCTCAGCGAACTAACAATCGCCGTGATTCCAGTCAGTGAATTTGTCTTTGATTTGGGTGAAACCGGCACTTGGCTCCAGCCTACCACTACGACTGAGCCAACCCAATACCGCTGGGCCGTGTTTGGATTTGAACGAATCCTCCCCCCCAATCGTCAATTCCTTGATTGGCAACGAATTATCCTCATAGGATTATCAGGAATCTGTTTTATACTACTCGTAGTTATTTTTGTCTTGGCAACCGTCAATTCAGTGCCACAATCGTGAACCATTGAATATCGGGTTTACATCTGTTTAGTGCACTTCTGCGTACTAGTACGTGAATAAAACGACAGCGATGCACGGGAGAAAAAGATGCGCGTTGCGATGTTGAGTGTCCATACCAGCCCATTAGCCGGACTCGGTGGCAAAGAAGCCGGCGGAATGAATGTCTACGTCCGTGAATTAAGTCGCGAGCTGGGACGCCGTGGCATCATTGTTGATATATTCACCCGCAGTCAAGAGCCCCAGTCACCGCGGATTATTGCCGTCGAACGCAATGTCACCCTCGTGACATTACCTGCGGGACCTGAAGCACCATATGACAAAAATCTCATCCTTGACCACCAAGCAGAATTCGTGGCTGGGATGCAAGATTACGCCCAATTACACCATTACCACTACGATATTATCCACAGCCACTACTTTGTATCAGGGATTATTGGGCTGGCGCTCCGTGAGGTTTGGGGCATACCATTGGTACACATGTTCCATACCCTCGGTGCCATGAAAAATCACGTGGCTCGTAGCGACGAAGAGCGCGAAACCGGCCAGCGCATCGCCCTCGAAGGGCGCCTGATGCGCGAAGCCGATGTCGTCGTGGCTGCCACCCCCCTTGATCTCCAACAAATGGTCTGGCATTACGAAGCCACTCCCGATCGCATCAAAATCATCCCGTGTGGCGTCGATCTCAAACGTTTTCACCCCCACGATATGGCCGAAGCCCGCGCCGCCTTGGGGCTCCCCGCCCAGCCAACGCCACTCGTGTTGCTGATTGGCCGCATCGAGCCCCTCAAAGGCATCGATGCCCTGATTCGCGCCGTCGCCCTCGTACGCCAACACTATCCGCACCTCGCCGATACTACCGCCGTGGTGATTGGAGGCGCGAGTGATGAACAACCCGAATTGTGGAACAGCGAGCAACGCCGCCTCGACCAAATTCGCACCGAATTAGGCATCCGCCATGCCATCAAATTCATTGGCGCCCGTCCCCAAAGCCAACTTTCGCTCTATCACGCCGCCGCTGACGTGGTCACCATGCCATCACACTACGAATCATTTGGCATGGCCGCCCTCGAAGCCTTGGCGAGTGGTCGTCCCGTGATTGCCACCAGCGCCGGCGGACCAGCCACCATCATCGACGATGGCATCAATGGGTTACTCACCGTGCCCGATGATGCCCCAGCCCTAGCCACCAATTTAGCTCGCGTCCTCAGTAACGCTCACTTTGCCCATACACTAGGATTGGCAGCGCGTGAACGCGCACAACGCTATGGTTGGAGCAATATTGGCTGTGACGTACTCGACGTATACCGTAGCCAAATCCGCACGCATAGCGATACCACACACGCATGCGCACCCTGTTAATATTGCTCAGCTGCGCTATTGCCTGTAGTAGTTGTAGTGCCCAACCGCTCGTCATCAACAACGGCAGCAATACCGGTAGTGACACCAATGATGGTATCCCGCAGTTGCCTACTGTTACTCCTGATGGCACCACGGGGTTTTTCCAACCGGTGATTACGCCCACGGCGATTGCCATGCAACCACTCACTGATGCCGCCCCTGCCCCCGTCCTCGACCCCATCGAGGTCGGATCGATTGGCGACGACACCGTGTTTGGCCAACACATGCATAACCTCGTCGATGCGGGGTTGTTTAGTGGCAGTGTGCTTGTGGCCCGGCGGGGCCAAATCCTGCTCCGCCACGGCTATGGTATGGCCAACAACGCCACCCGTGTCGCTGCCACCACCCGCTTCCGAATCGCATCCCTATCAAAACAATTCACTGCCACCTTGGTGCTACGCCTACACGAGCAAGGGCGCCTCAACATCGACGACGGCATCTGCAATTACATCGAAGCCTGCCCACCGGCATGGGGACAAGTCACGATTCGGCATTTGTTGGCACACTCGTCTGGCATTCCCGATTACACTGAATTTCGTAGTTTTGATGCCACCCAAGCCAATCCCACTACCCGTGAAGAACTCATCGCACGCTTTCGGAGCAATCCATTGCTATTTCCACCAGGCAGTGCGTTTCGCTATTCCAATTCAGGGTATGTACTGCTTGGTGCCATCCTCGAATACGTCACTGGCACACCGTATGCCGATTTATTGCGCAACGAAATCACCGCGCCGTTGGGGCTCAACGACACCGGCTACGATCATAGTCGCAACGGCAACGACCCGAGCCTCGCCCAAGGCTGGTTGCGACGAGGGGTCGGCGCCGATGCCATCGATGCCTCGACCCTCGACGCCGCCGGTGCGCTCTATTCCACCGTCGACGATTTGTTTCGCTGGGATCGGGCCCTGACCGAAGGGCGCATGCTCCGTGCCGATACCTTAGCCATGATGCGTACGCCTCAAGTCAAACGCTATGGGCTAGGAGTGATGCTCTACCCGCTCGGTAACATGTCCGTCGTGCATCACGACGGCATGGCGAGCGGCATCCGCACCTTCCTCGGTAACTTCACCGACAACGACATCACCGTGATTGTGTTGAGTAACTACGAAACAACCGATGTCGCAGGCATCGCTACCTATATGGCTCAGTTAGCTCGCTAATAACTCAAGTGCCGCCACTGCCGTACGAATCGCCCGATCGACCCCTTCGGCTTTCTGGTCGAGCACAATCGTTTCGGCACTGGTGCGCTGCGCCACCGCTGCACAGACACAGCCGGCCGCAAAGCCGTACACCAAGCCCATTTTGAACAACGTGCCTGCTTCCATTTCGTAATTCACAATCCGCAGGTGTTGATACTCTGCCGTCGCACCAATATGTTTGCGCAACAAATGGGGATTAGCCGAGGCATGGCGCTCTTGACCCTCATAAAACGTATCCACTGACGCCGTCACCCCCATATGCGCCGGAATCTGCTGCGCCTTGGCGGCATTCATCAAGGCGATGGTGACATAGGGGTCGGCTGCCGCCGGGAACTCGAGCGGCGCAATGTCTGCCGCTGCGCCCTGCCGGCACAAGGCCGCCTGCGATACCACCACATGCCCGGGCATGACGTGGGGTTGGATGGAGCCACACGTGCCGACCCGGATAATCGTGGTAATCCCCACCTGCACCAATTCATTGACCACAATGCTCAACGACGGTGCCCCCATGCCACTGGTGGCCGAAATCACCGGCGTGCCGTTGCCCAAAAAAGCCAGCGAACTGTGCAAGCCGCGATGGTCTGACAACGTCTGGGCACCCTGCAGATAGGTCTGGGCAATCATGGCCGCCCGCTCGGGATCACCCGAAATCAAGGCCATTTTGGGCTGGTGGCCTGCGAAATCATCAATCCCAAAGCCGATATGATAAAACCGTTGATTGCTCATGGCATAACTCCTTTTTTACAAAGTGATATTCACGAAATATTATGTGCGGCGCACGCCAATCCATGCAATGACGGCAAGCACAAATATGCCGAAAAAAATCTGGGTATAAATACTATTGATGCCATTGGCCGAGGCATTGATGGCTGCCAAAATCGCCGTCAAGAGTATAATAAAATTACAGCCACGCTTCACTCGTTGTTCGGGGGTTGTTTCCATCATCAGCTCTCCGCATATGCGTATTCTTGGCGTTAGTATACCGTGAATTCTGTGCACCGTCATTACCAAGGAGTAGCCACATGACCCCACCTGATACATTGAATCGAATTGGTATCCTCACCCGCCGCGAAATCGAAGCCCGCATGTTGGCCCCTATTATCACTGCCTTGTGTGAAAAATTCGACCGCGCCGAGGTGATTGCCACCGTCCGCGACAGCATCATCGCCATGGCACAACAACAAGGGGGGAATTTGGCCAGCGAATTTGGTGGCTGTGGCCTGGCCGAATTCGAATCCACCCTACAATACTGGACCAAAGATGACGCCTTGCGCATCGACGTCGTCGAACGCACCCCGGAAGCCTTTGGTTTTAATGTGACCAAATGCCGCTACGCCGAGTTGTACCAGAGCCTCGGCATCCCCGAATTAGGTGCCGTATTGTCGTGCAATCGCGATTATGCCTTGATTGAAGGATTCAATGCAGATATTGCACTAACCCGTACTCAGACCATCATGCAAGGGGCGAGTCATTGCGACTTCCGCTATCGCCAGCGCTCACAATCTGACACAACGGTCGCATAACCTGCGTTTGCCCCTCACCACGTGCATATGCTATACTAATTGCGGTATGCAAACGACACACACTTCTCGATTGTGGTGAATCCTGCGCCAATGGCGTCTCACCCAGCGTGACAGAAGTGGCGGTTTACGTAGACAAACGTATCAACAAAAAAGGAGCCTCCCGTGACGGACAACTCAAGTCGCATTGCCTCATTGCGCGCCCTGCTCGAAGCCGGCGCCCACTTCGGTCACCAAACCCGCCGTTGGAACCCCAAAATGAAGCCTTATATCTTTGGGGCCCGCAACGGCATCCACGTCCTCGACCTGCAACAAACGGTTGACGGCCTCAACAGCGCCTACAACTATGTGGTCGAAACCGTCGCCGCCGGTGGCAAGATTCTCTTTGTGGGCACCAAGAAGCAAGCTCAAGAGACCATCCAACAAGAAGCCACCCGCTCGAATCAGTTGTACATTATCCAACGCTGGTTGGGTGGTACGTTGACCAATTTCTCGACCATTCGCCGCCGCTTGCGCTACATGGCTGACCTCGAAGCCCAACGCGATCGTGGTGACTTCAGTCGCTTGACCAAAGCCGAAGCCCAGAAGCGTATCGAAGAAATCGAGAAGCTCAACAAGGTGTTCAGTGGTCTCAAAAACATGGATCGCGTCCCAAGTGCGATTTTCATTGTTGACCCCCACAAAGAAACCTTGGCCTTGGCCGAAGCCCTCAAGGTCAGTATCCCCATCGTTGCCATGGTCGACACCAATTGTGACCCCGACAACATCGATTATGTCGTGCCGTGTAACGACGATGCCATCCGGAGCATTCGTTTGATTACCAGCCGGATCGCCGATGCCGCCATCGAAGGCCAAAATCGCCGCGAATCATTGCGGAGCGACCATGGCACCTCACAAGCAGCCATGATGGATGCTGCGAGCGCCGACGTGGTAGCCGACAAAGAATAATCCATAACCCTCACAGGTGCGGGAGCGTGGTGACAAGCACTACACTCCCGCACTATTACGCTAGGTATAGTTTTTATCAAGAAATAAGGAGAACTACGGTGACAGAGATTTCCGCCCAGATGGTCAAAGAATTACGTGAACGTACCGGTGCCGGCGTCAAAGAATGCAAAGACATTTTGTCACAAACCGATGGCAACATGAACAAAGCCATCGAGTTGTTGCGCGAACGTGGTATGAAAGTCAGTGACAAAGTCAAAGATCGCGACGCCAAAGAAGGTCGCATCGAGATTTATGTCCACAACGGCGCCCGCATGGCTGCCATGATTGAACTCAGCTGCGAGACCGACTTCGTCGCCCGCACCCCTGAATTCATCCAACTCGCCAAAGACATTGCCATGCATGTGGCAGCCGTCAACCCCAAATACATCAACCCAGAGCAAGTTTCGGACGAAGAAGTCGCAGCCAGTGGCTTGACCGCCGCCAAGCACTACGAAGAAGTGGTATTGCTCAAGCAAGCCTACGTCCGCAACCCCTCACAAACCATCGAAGACATGGTTCAAGCCGCAGTGGCCAAATTGCGTGAAAACATCATCATTCGCCGCTTTACCCGTTACGAAATCGGAGGCTAAACGCCCACAGCGTGGAGGTGATACTCACCTCCACGCTGTGCGTAATGCACCATGACGACCAAACCAAAGTACAAACGCATTCTGCTCAAGTTAAGTGGCGAAGCATTAGCCGGCGACCACGAGCAGACTATCGATCAAAACGTACTCGAGTACTTCGCCAAAGAAATCCACTCGATTCACGAATTAGGTGTGCAGGTGGCAATCGTCGTGGGTGGGGGGAATATCTGGCGCGGTGGCCCCAAAGCTATTTCGCTTGGCATGGATCCTGCCCAATCGCACTACATGGGGATGTTGGCGACGATTATCAACGCCCTCGCCTTGCAAGATGCCCTCGAACGCCAAGGGGTGCATACCCGCGCCATGACCGCCATCAAAATGGATGAGGTCACAGAGCCATACCTGCGCCGCCGGGCCACCCGCCACCTCGAGAAGCATCGCGCGATTATTCTCGCTGCGGGCACCGGCAATCCCTACTTTAGTACCGACTCAGCCTCGGCGCTCCGCGCAGCCGAAGTCGGCGCTGAAGTCATCTTGATGGCCAAAAACGGCGTCGATGGAGTCTATACTGCGGACCCTCGCCGCGATGCCACCGCCACTCGCTATGACCATCTCACCTACATGGATGCCCTACGCCAAGGGCTGGCCGTCATGGACAGCACTGCGTTGACGTTTTGTATGGACAACAATATCCCGATTATCGTCTTTAATCCTAGCGAAGCTGGGACTATTCGCCGCATCGTATTGGGTGAGCATGTTGGTACGCTGGTTAGTAAGGGGAAGTAAACACCATGGTTAATGATGTACTCCGTGAAGCCGAAGGCCGCATGAAAAAAACAGCCGAGGCACTACGCCATACGCTGATTAGCATCCGCACTGGGCGTGCTTCTATTTCGCTGGTCGAAAACATGCCCGTCGAAGCATACGACGATATGCTTCCACTCAATCAGCTCGCTACCATATCAACACCGGATGCCCGCACCATCGCCATCCAACCGTTTGATACGAGCATGATCAAGGCCATCGAAAAATCCATCAAAATCTCCGACTTGGGACTCAATCCCAATAACGACGGCCGCCTCATCCGCCTCAATTTGCCACCACTCAACGAAGAACGCCGTAAGGAATTGGTCAAACAAGTCCGTACTCGCGTCGAAGAAAGCAAAGTGGCGCTCCGTAACGTCCGGCGCGAAGCGCTTGATGACCTCAAGCAACTCGAAAACGAAAAAATGATCACTGAAGATGATCAACGACGTGGCGGTGAAAAGCTCCAAGAACATATGGAAAAAGCCACCCGTGAATTGGAGCACATTGGAGCCAACAAAGAGGCCGAAGTGCTGGAGATCTAACATCAAATGAATGACGTCACGGCACACCAATCAACGACACACTTGCCCAAACACATTGCCATTATCATGGATGGCAATGGTCGTTGGGCCAAGCAACATGGCAAATTACGCCATGCCGGGCATCGCGCCGGTGTCGAAAATCTCCGCCCGATTATTCGCGCTACCGCAGACCTTGGTGTGCCGTACCTGACGTTGTATGCCTTTTCTACCGAAAATTGGCGTCGGCCATCGCTTGAAGTCCAAGGATTAATGTCACTCTTAGCAGAGTTTCTCGATCATGAAGTCGAAAACCTTAAAAACGAAGATGTCCGGATTAATCATCTTGGTTCATTTGAGGGAATTAATCCTCATTTAGCCGAAAAAATCTCCCAAGCGGTCGCCCGTACCCGTGATTGCAAACGCATTACCTTATCTGTGGCGTTTAATTATGGTGGTCGCCAAGATATCGTCACCGCAGTCAAACAAATCGTTGCGAGTGGGATAAGTCCAGAAGCCGTCACCGAAGAATTAATTTCGGCACACCTCTCTACGAATAATATCCCCGACCCCGACTTCATCATCCGTACCAGTGGCGAATGGCGCTTATCAAATTTTTTAATTTGGGAAGCTGCCTATAGCGAATACTGGACCACTCCAGTGTTTTGGCCAGACTTTACCCCCCAACTACTCATGCAAGCCGTCGCTGATTATGGCAACCGCGACAGACGATTTGGTGGACTGAATGCAAAGTCCTAACAACTCAGTACGCCAACGCGTACTGACTATCTTGCCATTACTGCCAATTTTAGTAGCGGCGATTTGGTGGGACTTGTGGTCAGTCACATTGGTCATGATTATTGCTGGCATGATTGGGTTGTATGAACTATACGATTCATTCACCCAACGTGGCTATACCCCATTTACCCGCTTTGGGTTTGGCTTTGCAGCCTGCATTATTGCCGCCACCTGGTATCAAACCAGTAGCGGGCATCTGCTGGTTGAAGCGGTGATTGCCTTTGGCATGATTACTTCACTAATCGTGGCCCTGTTACGGGCCCACGAAGAACACGTCTTGACGTCGTGGGCATTAACCATGAGTGGCGTACTCTACGTGATCTACTTGCTCTCGTACATCATTCCCATGCGCGCCATCGCTACCCCACTCTACCCCGGCCTCTTGTCTGCCTGGATTGCCCCAGGCGTGGCATGGATTGTCCTCACCCTTGCCACCACCTGGCTCGGAGATGCCTTTGCCTACTTTAGTGGCCGAAGCTTTGGCAAACATTTACTCGCTCCCCATATCAGCCCCAAAAAAACCTGGGAGGGGAGTATCGGAGGATTGATTGGAGCCATTGCCACTGGCATCGGCTGTGTGCCATTGCTCGGTTTACCCATCCCGCTTTGGGGTGGGGCCTTGATTGGCATCATCGCCGGAATTATTGGACCCCTCGGTGATTTGGCTGAATCGCAAATCAAACGCCAACTGGGCGTCAAAGACGTCGGGAGTATTTTGCCCGGCCATGGTGGTATGCTTGACCGCATTGATAGCGTGCTATTTATGCTGCCGATTGTCTATTACCTCGCTATTTGGTTTGCCTAAGTCACTGCAAAAACTCACCGATTCCTCACGTCAAATTTTGCCGATATTCGCTACAATACATACAGTGTGATTCATTGTATTGCATGCAATGCGTCATTGTCGCAAAGAATTGACTGGGTGTGGGCTAGATAGTACGTTTTGAAAAGAGGAATAGATGAGTGGAATAATCGCAATTGTTGCATTTCTGGTTTTGTTAGGCATCCTCGTCCTCGCCCACGAATTAGGGCACTTTGCCACGGCCCGCGCCTTTAAAATCACTGTCGATGAATTCGGCATCGGATTCCCACCCCGTGCCTTTACCATTGCCGAACGCAATGGCGTACGCTATACCATCAACTGGTTGCCGCTCGGTGGCTTTGTGCGCTTTGGTGGCACAGGCGATAATTCGAGCTACGGCATCGGTAGCGTGCGGGAAGCACCCATCTACCAACGGATTGCGGTGCTGCTCGCTGGCCCGTTGATGAACATCATCGTCGCCATTGCCATTTTCACGGGGCTCACCCTCGCCAATGGCATCGAAACCGCCGATACCGGACTCGTCGTCAGCCAAGTATATGCCGATACCCCTGCCGCCACTGCCGGCCTGCAAGCCAGCGACGTCGTGTTGCGGATTGGTGATAGCGAAGAAATCACCGTTGGCACCGAAATCGGCGATATCGCCAAAGCCAATGTGGGCACCCCCATCCCTGTCGAAATTTTGCGTGATGGCCAACCCCTCACCCTGCAAATCACCCCTGGTCCATGGACAATTAATGGCAAAACAAGCCCTGCGGGATTTGGGTTCGCCTATGCCAATCGGACGTCGACAACGCCTGCCGATCTCGGTCAAGCCATCAGCTACGGCACCGTACGGACGTTTACCATTGCCGGCCTGATGATTGAATCACTGCAATCATGGATCAAAGGATTACTCGGTCTGTCACCCAAAATCGACACTGCCGGCATGACTGGTATCGTAGGAATGGCCCGCGGCACCGGCGAAATCATCGACCGCGATGGCTGGCAAGGCTACCTCAACTGGATGGCATTGATTAGTATCAACCTCGCAATCTTTAATTTGTTGCCCATCCCCGCCCTCGATGGCAGCCATATTCTATTTGCCGTAATCGAATTCGTCCGGCGCAAGCGCATCCCCGTCGAACGTGAAGCCATGGTGCACATGACCGGGTTTGCCCTGTTGATGGCCTTGATGGTGGTGGTGACGATTAGCGATATTCAGGGTTGGATGAATGGCACATCGATCTTCGGTCAATAATCACCCCATCGATACCTCGCAAATCCGCGTCGCTGAGTACGTGCGTGCCAGCGACGTCGGCACATATCTCTATTGTCAGCGCTCGTGGTGGCTCGAGCGCATCGAAGGGCGCACACCCCAAGCCCAAGCGCGGCGCGCACGTGGTGTGCGCGCCCACCAGCGCCATGGCTGTTGGGTGTGGCTTTCAACATTGTTGCGCACCATTGCCATCATTGCCACCCTCGGGTTCATCCTCGCCGCAGTAGCGGCCTGGTTAGGCTGGTGGTAGATGTCGGCCACCCTGTTATTTGTGCTGGCAATCGTGGTAATTGGCTTGTGGTATATCGCCCAACGCACCCGCCAACAGACGGGCCTGCCGTGGGCGACCACCCTTGCAAGTGACGTCAATGACGCATTGCCCAACCAAGAGACCCTGATTGCCCATGAATACGGCTTGCTGGGCAAGCCTGATTACCTGCTCAAACGCCGCGAGGGTATCATCCCCGTCGAAGTCAAACCAACCCGGCGTGCCAAACAACCCTACGAATCCGACATGATGCAGTTGGCCGCCTATTGCCTGCTGGTCGAAACGTGTTTGGGCACGCGCCCACCCTACGGGTTGTTGCGCTACGCCAACCAGACCTTTCGCGTGGATTATGACGATACGTTGCGGGCAGACATTGTGGCGGTCGTCACCGCCATGCACACAGCCCGCCAACAATTGAATGGCGACCGCAATCACAACACCCGCTCCCGCTGTCGCGGCTGCGGGTTTGTAGGTCAATGTGACCAATCATTGTTTATTGAATCTGAAGAGGATGACCGCTAATGCTCCCTAGTAGCAATCTCGCCCTACTCGAACCCGCTGCCGCCCGCAATGCCGTGGCCCACGCCATCGCTTTGACGACCAATGGCGCCGCCAGCGTGGCACAACTCGCCCAATGGGCGCTCAAAGCCTACCATTCACTCGATACCGCAGATCTCGATGAATCCGATGCTGCTGATACACTTATCGATACCACACTTCTCGATGCCGATATCGAGGATGACGACGACGATGCCGATGACAACGATATCGATGCAGACCCGCTGATTATCGCAGCCCTCGATGCCTTGATGTTTGCCGATGCCCCGCCGTTTGCCCTCGACAATGCGGCACTCCAGGCCTGGTACGAACGTCTCCGTGCGGTATAAAATCAAAAAAAGGTCGGCACAGAGAAATCTGTACCGACCTTTTTGATGACAGCGAAACATTACTCCGGATTAATCACCCGCGCTTCGAAGGCCCGGTTATAATCGTTGCCCCACAATTCACCAATCGATTTGCCTTCGATCAATACTTGCACACTTTTGACTCCAGACACTTCGGTCAAGGTTTCAACCAAAGTGCGGATGGCGCCGGGGCGATCGGTCACATCCGCAAACGGTTGTGTCAAATCGACAGTCACCAAGCCATTTTGGATGTTAATCCCGCGCAACTGCGTCGCTGCCGGTGCCGTGCGACGCAAGGCGTTGCCGTATTGACCAGGTCCTGCCAGCCAGGCTTGGGCAGCAGCGCCAATCACATTGTTGGTTTTGGCAACGAGGCGTGTCACGGGGACATCATGCACACCGTCGTTGGCCACGAAATAGACCGTCACCGCCAAGGCATCACTGCCAAGGTTGTCGGGGTTCAATACGTTGATGGCAGGCCGCGTGCTGGGGATGCCGTTTTCGGCAGGAATGTCTGCACCGTTGATTTGGAACTTAACATCCTTGACACTACTGAATTGCGTCAATGTCAATACCAGCGACACAAAACCGCGCACATCACCCACACCCGTCGGACGCCGATCAAGATCAACAATCGCCGTGCCGTTTTGGATAGTCAGCGATTTAATTTTCACATCGGGCAACAGTAAGCGTTGTAAGCCTGCCTTGGGTCCATCAATTAACGCCGTCATGGCAGTGCCAGCGACACGCTTGCCCACAATCGTCAGCGAGCGTTGTACCGGCACATACACGGTGCCGGTTGCATCACTAAAGTAGAGCCACAACGGCATCGTTTGCGTGTCTGGTTTGGTAGTGGCAGCAGCACCCCCACTACTCGCAGTCGCATTGGCCACCGTCGCTTGGGCACCGGTTGCCGGCGACGCCGTGTACGTCATCACCGTACGCGCTGTCGGACGGGGTGTGGCAGCCGCACCAGTAGCCACCGTAGCCGTTACCACCGCCGGAGCCACAGGTACCGCAGTGGCTGGGGCAGGGAGCGCAGTGGCTGGGGCAGGTACCGGCACCGCAGTCGCTTCTGCGGTAGGTAACTGCTCAAACACCTGAGTGGTGGCCGTCGCATCTGTTGCCACGGCGGCATTACCTTCGCCTGGTTTCTGGCTGAGCATGGTGCCCGCATACCAATAAATCGCCCCAGCAAGCACAAATACCGCAATCAATGCGCCATACAATACGGTGTAGTTTGTTGGTGGCGTCGCTGGTTTGGGGCGCTGTGGCTTGCGTGGTGCCGTCGCAGGTGCCAATGTGTCGTCTGTATCTACATCACGCACATACACCGAATCACTGTCGTCACGCTTGGGCACAAACCGGCTTTCGTTGGCCTGATTGCGAGATTTGGGTGACGTGGGAACTGGTTTTTTTGGAGATGCACTACTTCCCATGTATAATGGACATTGCGTATGAAATTGTGATAGGCAATAACTTGCCTGATCGACCGGGATATCCATTGCATCGCCACTCACATAACATCGATGTTCCACGGTTGGCGTCGAAAACTGGATTGACCGGTTTTGTTTTAGCCCCACGTATGGGCAATGCTTCGCTCCGTCTGACATGACATTCTCCCTAAATTTTGTCAATTCAGTATGTAATTCTTACTATATTATATAGTAACATTAATTCGTAGTAGTATAAACCATCACGACGACGAAAGTAGCGTTATGCGTGTTTTAGTTATTTCTGATATTCATGCAAATTATGTCGCACTCGAGGCCGTGCTTGCAGACGCCCATGGTCGCTATGATATCATCTGGAACTTGGGTGACACGATTGGGTATGGACCACGACCCAACGAATGTATGGATCGGATGCTGGCACTCAACACAATCATGATTGCCGGCAATCATGATTTAGCCTGTATCGGCAGTACCAAAGTCAATATCGATGAATTCAACCCCGATGCCAAATCAGCCAACATCTGGAATGGCAACCAGCTTACTCCCGAGCATCGCCAAACCTTAGCTGAATTACCATTGGCCAAGGCGCTAGACCCCCTGCGCTACTACATCGTCCACGGGAGTCCACTCGACCCAGTTTGGGAATATTTGTTGCAGCCCAGTCAAGCCGCCAACAATTGGCAAAGTTTCGCCCAGCAAGTCTGTTTTATTGGCCATTCACATGTGCAGATATTCATTCGCCGCCACAGTGATGGACAAATCGAAGGTCCCACGATGCCCGCCCGCAACGACGTCATGACATTTATTGATGGCGAGCGCTATTTCATCAACCCTGGCAGTGTCGGTCAACCTCGTGATGGCGACCCGCGGGCTGCCTATGTACTTGTGGATACCGAGTTGCACGAACTGACCTTCGGCCGTGTCAATTACGACATTGGCTTGACACAGCGCCAAATGTTAGAACACAACCTGCCCATTAACTTGATTCGCCGCCTACAATTTGGACGGTAACGGTATGCGTGTTATTACTGGGAGCGCCAAAGGCCATCATCTCAAAGGTCCCAAAGGGACGGGGACCCGTCCCATGCTCGACAGCGTCAAAGAATCGCTTTTTTCGATTCTCAATGGCTATGGCGCACTGCATGGACGCATGTTGGACTTATATGCGGGCACTGGTTCAATCGGCATCGAAGGATTATCACGGGGCATGGCCTGGGCTGATTTTGTGGAACAAAAATCCGCCGAATGTGGCGTCATCAAAGAAAACCTGACCCACACCAAGCTCATTCAACGCGCCAAAGTACACCAACAACCGGTGGCACGTTTTTTGCAACACCACAAAAACGGCGAGCGCTATCATTTGATTATGATGGACCCACCGTATGCAGACCCGCACATTCACGCCACCGTAGCGCTGGTTATAGACGCCGATATTTTGGTGCCTGGTGGTATATTTATCATTGGTCATTCGATTCATGTGACATTTGATGACCAATACGGAATATATAGTCGCTGTGATTTTCGTCAATTTGGGGGGTCTTGTTTTACGTTGTATACCACCCCCGACACAGAAGGAGCCGAGGCGTGACAATTGCTGTTTATCCAGGGAGTTTTGATCCCGTCACCAATGGGCACCTCGACATTGCCGAACGTGCGTCGCATATTTTTGATACCATCATCATGGCGGTGTTTGACCGACCCGACAAGCGGTTGTTATTTCCGACGGCAGACCGGGTGGCGTTTTTGCGTACCGCAGTAGCTGGTATGCCCAAAATCCGCGTCGAAACCTATAGCTCACTCACCGTCGAATATGCCCGGAGTGTGGGAGCGAGTGTGGTGGTGCGGGGATTGCGGGCGGCAAATGACTTTGAGTCAGAGTTCCAAATGGCCCAAGTCAATCAACGCCTTGCGCCTGACATCGATTTGGTGTTTTTTATGGCCAGCCATCAATACACGTACTTTAGTTCAACGCGAGTGCGCGAACTTGCGTCACTCGGAACTGATGTGTCATGGTTGGTACCATCACATGTCGCTACCGCCTTGCAACGCGTCTACGCCGATCGGCGTCACGGAGGGTAACATGAACATCGAAGATCTACTCAACGAACTTGAAGAAATCATCAATGAATCACAGCATGTGCCACTCACACAACTCGTGATTGTCGCCGAGCGTCAGATATTTGATATTATCGACCGCACACGGGCGATTGCGCGCATCAAACAAGCTCCGCGTAGCGATACCACCAGTATCCCGACAACGATGACCCAACAAATGCGTGAGCAAGGGTTGTTGACTGCTGCCGACCTCGAACGCACGCGCATTCTAGAAGCGGCCCAACGAGAAGCCGACGAAATCCGAGCCGGAGCCGATGAATATGCACGGGAAGTGCTCGAAGAATTACAAGGGCGACTCGATCGCATCATGCTCAGCGTCCAAAACGGACTCAAAGAGCTTGACCGCTTGCAACGACCACATTCACCCCGTGAGTAATGTTGTTGACATTGCCCTATATCTCCACTATAATGCAATTTCGGAAGACGTTGCGTAGGTGTGTGTATGGTGAAACTCAAAGATCGTTCCCCGCTCACATTCAACGTGGCGCAATTATTACGCGAACCAATCGGTGCGCGCCGCGAACATGATTTCATCGAAGCGTTTTTGTCGCTCCACGAAGACGAAACGCTCCACGAAATCACCGGTAGCGTACGGTTTACCCGGACACTGGCAGGTGTCTATGTCGAATGTACCCTTCACGGGGTCGTTACCTGCCAATGCATGCGTTGTCTCCAGCCGGCGCGGATTGCCATCGACGTCGATTTCGTCGAAGAATACGCGAACACCATCGATGTGAATTCTGGTGCACCACTTCCCACGCCCGACGAAGACGATGTCTTTCGTGTTGATGAACAACACATGTTGGATTTGAGTGTGGCTATCCGCGAATACGCATTGTTGGCACTCCCCATCAAGCCACTCTGCAAAGAATCCTGCTTGGGGTTGTGTCCGGGTTGTGGAGTGGACCTCAATGTCAACGCCTGTCAATGTCACGAAGAACCGATTGATGAGCGTTTTAGTGCGCTCAAAGCGCTATTCGATCGCCCATCTGCAGATTAACCAAGAATGGAGTACTCATCATGGGAGCAGCCCCGAAGACTAAAGTATCACGCCATCGCCGTGGTAATCGCCGCCAACATCAACGCCTCGACGCCCCACACTTGGTCACCTGCAAAAACTGTGGCGAAATGATGCGCTCACACTATGTCTGCAAAAAATGTGGCCAATACCGCAATCGTCAGGTCATTATCATGGCCGCCCCCAAAACCGATTCCTAAGTCGCCATTGTGCGGTCAGCCACTACCGGTGTTCGTACGCGCAAGCACGAACACCGGTTGCTTATTAGAAGGCCATCACACTATGACCATCCATGCTGCGATCACCGGCTGGGGCATGAGTGTCCCCGTCAACGTTGTCACTAATGCCGATATTGCCAAAATCGTCGATACCTCTGATGAATGGATCCAGTCGCGCACGGGTATCCGTGAACGGCACATCATTAGTGGCGACGAGACCACATCGTCACTCGCGGCAGCGGCTGGTCGTGATGCCATGCAGATGGCCGGAGTCACTGCAAACGACATTGATATGGTCATCGTGGCCACCTTTTGCCCCGACCGCCCACTCCCAGCCACTGCCTGCCGCGTGCAAGCCCAGCTGGGGATTAGCCGGGCTGCCGCGTTTGATATCGTAGCCGCCTGTAGTGGCTTCGTCTATGGGCTGACTATTGCCACCAGCCTCATCAAAACTGGCATGGCTAAACGAATTTTGTTTTGTGCTGCGGATGTGGTCAGCCACTATGTCAACTGGCAAGATCGCAACACCTGTGTCTTGTTTGGTGACGGCGCCGGCGCCGTGGTAATCGAAGCCACCGACCAACCCTACGGCTTACTTTCTTCGGTTATGGGTGCTGCCGGCGACCGCGAAGAGTTACTGATGGTCGAAGCTGGTGGTACCTGTATGCCGATGAGTGCCGATGTCATGGCCCAAGGCAAACACTTTTTGACCATGAATGGCCGTGAAGTCTTCAAATTGGCCGTGCGTGGCATGGAAGAATCCTCGCTCCAAGCCTTGGCCCAAGCCAATATGACGTTGGATGACATGAAGCTTGTGGTACCCCACCAAGCCAACCGCCGCATCATCGAAGCTATCGCCGAGCGCCTCAATGTCCCCATTGAACGATTTTTCATCAATGTGGATCGCTATGGCAATACCTCGGCAGCCACCATCCCCATTGCCCTCACCGAAGCCGCAGCCAGCGGTGCACTCAATCCAGGCGACCATGTCTTGTTAACTGCCTTTGGGGGCGGTTTGACATGGGGGTCGGCAGTGGTGCGCTGGGGCCGCCCCACAAAGGAGTAACCCATGCGCCAGGCGTTTGTATTCCCCGGACAAGGTGCCCAAGCTGTCGGTATGGGCGCAGAATTAGCCCAACACTCCCCCGCAGCACGAGCGGTCTATACACTGGCAGATCAGGCCTTGGGATGGTCCGTCAGCGAACTCTGTTTTGCTGGTCCAGAAGACCAACTCACCGCCACTGAAAACACCCAACCGGCCCTCGTCGCCACCTCGCTCGCCGTACTCGCAGCCCTTGCCGGTGACCTCGATCAAATCGTCTCCTATACCCGCCAGCACGCCGTCGCCGTGGCCGGGCATAGCTTGGGTGAATACAGCGCCCTCGTGGCGGCTGGCAGCCTCACTCCCACTGCCGCCATCCAATTAGTCCGCCAACGTGGCGTGCTGATGGCCGCAGCCACCAGTGGAGGCATGGCGGCCGTCATCGGACTCGATGACGATACCATCGACCACATTTGTCGCAGTGTCAGCACCCCTGACGCCGCTGTGGTCGTCGCCAACTACAATTCCCCCGGTCAAACCGTGATTAGTGGCGCCGTATCTGCCCTCGAAGCCGCTGGCGAAGCGCTCAAAGCCGCTGGTGCCAAACGGGTCATCCCCCTCAAAGTCAGTGCTGCCTTCCATTCACCGTTGATGCACGACGCCGCCCAAGCCTTGGCAGCGCATGTGGCCCGTACCACGATTGTGACACCGGTAATCCCGGTTATCTCGAACATTACCGCCCAACCGTTGACCACACCAGCCGCCATTGCCAGCGAATTACCCGCCCAAGTCGAATCGGCCGTACGCTGGGTCAGCACCATCCAATATTTGGTGGCTGATGGGGTGACCCATTTCGTCGAAATCGGCGCTGGTAATGTGCTTTCGGGCCTGATCAAACGCATCGCCCCCGATGCCGTCACTACTACCATTACCGATGTCGCATCGCTCAACGCCTACCGGGCTCAGTTCAGCAACTAAGCGGTAGTTTTTTCACACCAAATCAAACCACGGTATGTGTTGGCATAGCGCACATACCGTGGTTTGATTTGGTGTTCACCCCATAACGATTATTTCATTACTAACGTCGTTAATTCTGCCCGCAAATCTTCGAGTGCAATGCCGATGTCACGATCAGCGGCTTGGAATGGCGTGTAGATCTGCCACCATAAATCATTGGCGAGTCCCGTACTAAATACTAACAATTGATAGCGACGTACCATTTGCGGCTGATTTACCACAAACGTGATAGGCTGGCGGAACGCGCCACCATCAAGTCCAATCTGCATGGCAGCCGGTACTGAAAACCGCGCAGTAATAATCGCCGCATGGGGAGGGTTTTGTGGTTGGTACAGCCAAAAAGCCCCGGTTGGCGCGCTCCATTGCCACCGCCGCCCAGCGTCGTCTTGTTCGGGGGGAAACCAGCCCCGATTCAGTACCACCAAGGCTCCCGTGGCTGCTTGCGGCGGGCGGCGATAAAGCGCCAAATTGGCATCGCCAACCACAAACTGGAGTTTTTCTAACACTGCCAGATTCACTGGTGTGCCAAACCGTTTGTCGTAGAGCACGTATTCCACATCCAGCCGATCCATCATCGTCGTCAAAGCCGTGGCGGGGTCCTGGTGCAACACGGTCATCGTCGTGATGGGCTGGGTAAATTGCACCACCCCATCGGCACCTTGGAGTAACCCTGTATTGACCAGCTCGGGATTGAGGCGTGGCAAATACCCCGTCACAATCGGGCGTTGATAATACCATTGCCCATACAGCACAT
This sequence comes from uncultured Roseiflexaceae bacterium, assembly GCA_903889425.1. Taxonomy (GTDB): domain Bacteria; phylum Chloroflexota; class Chloroflexia; order Chloroflexales; family Roseiflexaceae; genus UBA965. Next base: position 19,269 of record CAISXI010000406.1, read on the forward strand.
TGCCATCATCCAAATCAAACGGCAACGGCAACACCGCCCCACGCTGCTGACGGGGAATCGCATCATAGACAACACTGTGTGTTGGGGCAAAGGGTTGCAACGGTAACGGCCATAACTCAAACCCAATCACACCAAATAACAACACCCCCCACAAATAAGGGCGACGGAGCCGTTGCGCGCCACTGCGAATTGCATACGCTGCAAATAATGCGAGTTGGGCTAAAGCCAATAACAAAAAATGATTGGGGCGCTGGCCTAATTTCACCAGCGGAATATAATTCAAAATATCATATGGTAATGGAATCCCCGTGTCATGACCAAACCACATCAACCGTGGCCCCAACGCCAACACCACCAACACAGCGGTCATGGTCAACCACCACGAGGCAATTTGGTGGCGCACCAAATAGATTCCCAGCACCGCCAATACAACCACACTCAACCCCAGCGACATCGGCCAATAACTGGGCGAAAATTGCCGGTACCACGCCAGCACTGCATCCCCCCAGAGCGGATGGGTAATTCCTGGGGTGACAAAAGTAAACAGCGACGCCGAAAATTCCTTCTGGCGAATGAGATAATCGGTCAAACCAACACCATCACCGACCGCCGGCAATTGTTTACCAGGTACCAACATGTGCCACGCAAAGGGCGCAATCGGCACTGCCACCATTGCAGCCATACTGACCAACTGCATCCAAAATCGCGTCAGTCGCCCGCGCTCGCCACGGTCGCGCCACGTCATCAGTCCAGCCCAAATCACGACATACGTTAAGGCAAATAAGCCATAGTAGAGGCTCGAAAGCAATGCCCCCAAAATCGCAAATGCCCCAATCCATACCCCCCGCCAGCGTTGCTGCCCACTGAGCTCCCACAAGGCATACAACATAATCGGGAAGTATTGGAGCGACAAGCGTTCGGCAAAACCCCAATACGCCATCCATACATGGAATGGCGCAAACGTATACAACACACCCGCAATCCAAGCCGCCCAGCGATGGCCGACGATCTGCTCAGCACACAATGCCATGGCCCATGCTGATGCAACAAATGACACCATAGCCAACAAATTAAAGGCAAATACGGGTCCCCAAATCAGTGTGACAGGTGTCATCAACAAGCCATTGGCAAACATCAAAATTTGCCAAAACAAATCGGCACCACCCGGATAAAACATCTGCGCCGTATAAAACGGCGATTGCCCAATGCTCAATTGATGCGCTACCCACCACAACGACCAGACATTTTCCCAGCCACTATCACAACGCATTTGACACCGCGTGGCGAGATCACTGCCCCAAGTGGCAAATGTCTGCCAAAAAAACGGAATGCACAACAGCGTGTAGCTCAGTGGCAACACGCCCCATCGCCACCAGTGTGGTGAGCGGATTCGTTGCAAAATCATATTCATGGCTGACGGTAGATTCTTAATAACGGCACTCCATCTCGCACAATCTCATATACCGGTGGGGTGTTTGATGCCACCAACGCCCGCGTTGCCGGTGTCCAATAGGCAAACCGGTAGGTCACAATCACATAATCAGCTTCATACATCGCCATCTGCGTTGTGTTCATTCCCCAGGCCGAATAGCCGTCATTACTCACAAATCGTAAATCAGCGCGGGTACGACCATCGAGTTGGTATGTATGCGGAACGTCGTAGCTGTAACTTTCAATCCAGACCGTGGCCTTTGTTGGGGCGTGCACATTCAAATAATCAAATGCCTCGACATAGGTTTCGTTCCAGTACGTATGGTCCATATCAAGCCGGGCAGCGCCGGGGAGGCCACCGATGCTTTCACTATAATACGACAGCAAATGCGGCCACATCCGCACCCCATCGCGAATCGGCAATCCAACCATCAGCACTAACCCCACGAGCCAGACCCGCCAATCAACGTGATCTGCTGATTTTTTGATAAACAGCACCCCCCGCGTCAAGCCATACCCAGCCAGCACGGCAATCATTGGAAAGAACGCCATAAACAATCGCTCGTTATCATAAACCGTACTGCTCACCATCAAGGCGCACAGCGGTATCACAGCACTTAACACAATTAAATGCAGATACGAACGATGTGCCGGCACCGCCACCACACCCCCCACTACCGCCACCAGCAATATCACCAGTGGAGTCACCATCACTGCCATTACCGGCGCAAAATACCATGGTGGGGGCAACAACGATTGCCCCAAAAACCATTGCGGGATTTGCCAATGCGCCACCGTGACCCACAACAAATAATCCGTTAGCCGAGTTACGGTATCAACCCATAACCATGGCCACAACGCCACAAATACCACTAATGCAACGAGGCCACCCAACACCATCCGCCCCAACAAATAGCCCCGCCGATCATACATCAGCCACCATAGACCAATTGTGGGCAACACAAAGGCGGCGTTGATTTTGGTGGCGATACCGACGCCCCAAATCACCCCAAACAACAGCGTCACCCACCATTCACGGCGATTGCGCATATGCCAAAAAAACAAAATCCCGGCGATATATGCCAATGCTCCAGGCACATCAAGGGCTGCCACATGCGCATGCATAAAAAACCGCGGCATGCAGAGCAACACAATCCCTGCCGCCAGCGCCACCCAGCCACCGACCACCCGCAATGAACTCACCACCACCACGGTCACCAGCATCGCTGATACCATCATGGCGGCAAATCGATATGCCCCTACCAGCCCCAAGGTTTTCACCAGCGGCGTCCCCACCAAGGCGTACCATAGCTTCACCACTGGCGGATGTTCGTGATTGTAATCCCAATACGCACTGAGTATTGCTGGCTTGAGCAGCAATGAACCTTCGCTGAACAACCGTGCCACCCATTCGTGATACGATGCGGCTGCCCGCATATAGGCCGGCTCATCCCACGTCAAGCCCAACGGCGCAACGGTCAGCCACAACAGCAGCGTCACACCGACCACCCCAATCACACTCACCCACAACGTTTGCTTTCGGTTTTTATTGGCAATCATCGAGTAGCTTCCTCGTTCATTCCAGTCTATTTGGCGTATCCATCAATCTTGTCTCATTATATCAATACCGCCACCAACCAACGAAAAAATCTGCGTTTGCGCATGCGGGGAATCCGAACCAATTTCCTATGCGCCAGTGCTTTCCATTCAGCCGGACCCACAGAACTCATCTATAATTGATTTGAACCCATCCAGCGAAAGGATCCCCCAATGCCAGCGCGCCCAATGATTATCGACACCGATGCCGGTGTTGATGACGCTCTTGCGATTTTGATGGCCCTCGCCGACCCGAGTATCGAAATCGTCGGGATTACCACCCTCAACGGCAATGTATCACTTCCCAACGTCGAACGCAACGTCGGTACCATCCTCAATGCCTTTGGCGCCGGTCATATTCCGATTTACCGCGGTGCCGCCCGGCCATTACTCGTCGATGCGCCCGATGCCGCTGATATCCATGGTGCTGACGGTTTGGGCGATGCCGGATTGCGCGCCCCCCGCGACCTCGAATCAACCCATGCCGCCTTGGGTATCATCGAGCTCGCCAAACGCTACCCCGGCTGCACCCTCGTCACCCTCGGACCACTTACCAACCTTGCGATTGCCTTGTCACTCGAGCCAAATTTGGCCCAATACATCGGCAAAACCATTATCATGGGTGGGGCACCCAAGGCCACCGGCAATATTACCGCCACCGCCGAATTCAATATTTATGTCGACCCCGAAGCCACCGCCCTCGTGCTAAGCCGCGGCAACCTCCAACCCACCATGGTCACTTGGGAAAACACCATCGCACATCCCATCCTCTGGGATCGCTGGGAAGCCTTGCTCGATGCCGGCGACATGGGCAAACGCTTTGTGCGCCCGATGTGTACCAATCTGATGAATTGGGCCAAAGCCCGCAACCGCCCCGGCATGTTGATGGCTGACCCCAAAGCGATGGCCGTGGCCCTCGACCCCAGCTGCGCTACCGTCAGCCATGTCTATATGGAAGTCGATTGTGGCACTGGCATCGGTCGTGGCATGACAGCGGTTGACCCAATCGGATTCAGCAAAAAACCTGCTAACACCTATGTCGCCACCCACCTCGATATCGACAAAGTGATTGCCCTCATCACCAAGGCCACCGCCGTCGCTTGTCACCTCTAGCGCACCCGCGCCAACACAAACCCCAAATCGTCGGCATGCCATGGCGTGTCGATGCGCACAAAGCCGCCACGATGATCGATTGTGGCGGCTGTTTGGGTCATACAACTCGCCGGGTACAACCACTCCACCGTATATCGCCCCGCAGGAATCCCGAGCATCAATGATTGTTGGGGCACATTTTGGGGAATATAGCCGATATAGCGTTCCCCAGGGACGGCTAACAATTGCACATCACTATCACCTGCATACCACGCAATAATTTCGTTACACGGACGCATATCCCACACCGCCACTCGTTCGAGTGTGTTGCGCAAAAACGCCATTTGGGCGCGTAAATCAACCCCACCATATCCCGGCGTGCGCGGATCTGGCACCGCAGTCCCATCAGGATGCGTCACGGTGAAACTATAATCGAGGTGACTAAATATCCCCCCGCCCGCCAACAAAAAAGACCACGCTTCACTGCGATACGGACGGGCACTATTGCCACGGAAGCCCGTTTCGTCGTCGCCGATAATCACCCCGAGGTGCCAGTTTTCACGTGCAGCCGACGGAATCGCATAATGAAAATTTACTACGCTCACATGGGCAGGCACATAGAGTAGTTTTTGGGTGCGGTTGGCCACATTAATCGCAATCGGAAGCTCTGGGGCAACCGCGACAATTGCCTCAATCATCTGTTCATGCCAGGCCATGTCCATGGTGTGATCATGGCGGCTATATGGCTCGTTGCATATTTCGATATACACGTTATCGTATTTTTTGAGTTCAGTCGCTGCCACTTGCACGAGGCGCCGCATAAATGGCAACAAGGCCGAATCCGCCTCGTAGACCCGCGCCCGTTCATACGGGCCAACGGCTTGACGACTCTGGGTAGGATGCATCGGTGAACGCTCCCAATCAGCTTGATCATACCAAAAACAAAAGAGCGTAAATTCCACCACAATATCACGTTGCGCCGCTGCCGCCACAAAGGCATTTAGGCGTTGGATCCAGACCGGATTGATCCGTGCCAAATCATAGCGCCCTTGGTCATCGCGCACCCATGGCGCCACATAGGCATCAGGGTGTGGCGCCAACGTGTTGTCGATAATCCCAAATGACCCAGGTGCTTCGACATAACTCCCACTAAATACCCGCGTCAAATTCAATCCCGCCTGACTCAGCGCATCGAGGTATCGTGACATGTCGAATTCAAGATTCAATATCGCACCGTAATGTTCACCCCCACCCACCAACACACATGGCTGACCACGCCGCACAAAATAACGTGGATTTGCAGGATATATATGCATCGCCGACTCCCTTGCCCAATCTACATCAACGTGAATCCATGCGATACATGTTGATGATGCAACAGTCTGTGTCTCTACTTCACATTAAATATACCAACAAAACACCATCAGATGCATCAATCGGCACTTGATTGCCCCATACCTGAGTCAATCATAATCCAAAATCGCTACGCTTCTCAAAACTATTTACGGTGTATACGTCAATAACTTGTATTATTTGAAATAACAAATTATTATTCATACACACTATTCATATTTAGATCCAAAAAATCATCCTGATGCACTGCGGTGACCTTCATTATTTACGCAAATATCGCTTATTTTTTCATTTATTTTTTGCGAATATTTTAATGTGTCATATTTTTATCGCTATAAAAAATACGGTTATTTATTTTTTGTTTTATTTTTTCGTTTTTTAAACTGTATTTGCTTTTTTCATATTTGTATGGTTAAATTAAATTATATTCATAATAATTAAAAAGAGGCGGTCATGCGGATCGTATTTATTGGCGCAGGTAGTCATATCTTTACGCGGAAATTGGTACGTGACATTCTTAGTTTTCCTCGATTACGCGATGCGACCATTGTATTGCATGACATCGACGACGCACGGCTTGCCCATGCCCATTTCGGAGTACAGCGAATTATTGCGGCCGGGCAATACAAAGCCCAAGTCACTGTCACCACGAATCTCGAACAAGCAATCACGAATGCCGATGTCGTCGTTACCACTATTGCCGGGTCGTTTGATCAATGGCGCCACGATATCGAAATACCGGCCAAATACGGTATTGATTTAAATATCGGCGACACCCGTGGTCCGGGGGGAATTTTTCGCTTTTTGCGCTTATATCCTGCCATGCAAAAAATTGTCCGCACTATCGAGCGCTACGCTCCGACCGCCACCTTACTCAATTACACCAATCCAATGGCAATGCTGTGTGGTGCGTTGAGTCGCACGAGTACCATTCCTATTGTCGGCTTGTGTCATAGTGTGCAAGGCACGGCCGAAATGTTAGCGCGCTGGCTTGGTGCCCCCATGAACGAAATCAGCTATACCTGCGCTGGTATCAATCATATGTCGTGGTACTTGTCGTATACCTGGAATGGCATCAACGTCACGTCGATTTTGCGCCAACTCGTCAATAATCCCGTGATTTATAACGAAGAAATTGTGCGCAACGAATTATTTATGGCACTCGGACATTACACCACCGAATCAAGCGGACATCATTCCGAATATAACTGGTGGTTCCGCAAACGCCCTGAACTTATTGCCCAATATTGCACACCAGGTACAGGCTGGAATCCAGGCGCGTCGTATGCAGCCCTCAATTGGTACCAAGCCCATATGAATGATTGGGAGCAAGAATCCGCTCAAGAACGTACCAACCCCGCACCAATTGACTTGCACCCAAGTAATGAATACGCCGCAGCAATCATAAATGCACTCCATGGTGGTGACGTGTTTAAGTTTAATGGCAATGTGCCAAATCGCGGCTATATCACCAATTTACCGGTGGGTGCCTGTGTCGAAGTGCCGGTTTATGTCGATAGTCATGGCCTACACCCACTACCCATTGGCGATTTGCCTGCATCTGTCACGATGTTGACCAATCTCAGTAGTCAAATCGAAGAGATGGCGATTGCCGGATGCTTAAATGGGGACCCGTTGCTCATCTATCAAGCAATTTGCCACGATCCATTGACCGCAGCCCGCTTATCACTACGTGAAATCCGCACGATGGTCAATGAAATGTTCGCCCAATCACAACCCTATTTGCCCCATTTCGGCGCTCATCAGGTGTAATCACATAATAAAAAAATTAATCCCTTAATCGCCTGCGTATATTGGCTTGTACGCAGGCTATTTGATTTTTCCATCCACATATGTGCCCTAGGAATCCTTTATAATAAATATATAAATAATTATCATCAACCCGTAGGAATCTACAATGTATAACAATAATAATAAAAACAACATGGGGTGTTGTTTGTTTGGGTTGATTATAGGACTTGTCACTAGCATTGGATTATTGATCTATCGTATTATTCTATTCCTCTTGCCACTTATCCCTTGGGTGATCAAAGGGCTCTACTATTTTATTGCATGGCCGTTTTTGGCCTTTGAATATGGCTGGAATCGTGGTGGTGTGTGGCGGATTATCGCACTCACTGGCGGGGTATTGTTTGGGGTTGCGATGTTGGTAGCCGTGCTCACCGCGCCACCACCAGCCCCCACGAGCCCACCCACCCGCACCGTCATCGTTGTCACTGCCACCCCATCTCCATCACCAACAGCTGTACCGGTCACGAACACCGTACTCGTACCAACCGACACACCCAGCGCACCCCCTCCGACCGAGTTGCCCACTGCGGTAGGCGCCACCAGCGTCCCTGCTACACTCGTACCAACGGTAGCCCAAGCTGATGTGGCAACCGCCACCGTTGCCCCGCAACCAGACGCCGTTGCACCCCAACCAGATGCCGTTGCACCCCAACCAGATGCCGTTGCCCCCAATGCCGCCATCCCTGCTAACGCAATCGCCGTTACGGTTAAACGGGTCGTCGATGGTGATACCATCCATGTATTGCTCGACAACAACGATGTCACCATTCGCATGATTGGGATTGACACCCCCGAAACCGTCGATCCCCGCAAACCAGTGCAGTGTTTTGGCAAAGAAGCCTCAAATCATGCCCGTCAATTACTCAATGGGGCGACTGTCTACCTCGAAATAGATGACAGCCAAGGTGATTATGACAAATACAACCGTTTGTTGAGTTATATCTGGATGAGCGATGGCCGGATGTTTAACCAAGTCATGATTGCCGAAGGCTATGCCTTTGAATATACCTACAACCGCCCCTACAAATATCAAGCACAATTCAAAGATGCCCAACGCAACGCCCAAACGCAACAACTTGGGTTATGGGCACCCACCACCTGCAACGGGGTCGCATCTGACATTATCCCGGTGCCCTAATATTTGATTAGCGTGCCCTGTTGTTTTGCCCACAAAAGGAATGACGAGTCGTGAAATCACAAATCTCTCGGATGGTTTGGTGGTGGTGTGTCGGTATCAGTATGTTGTTTGGGCTACTCCATACCCCTGCGACCATTCAGGCTGCGCCGCGCTGTTTTGCCGAAACAGGGCAATGCATTGATGGACAGATCCGCACGTTTTGGGAAGGTCAAGGGGGCATCGCCGTATTTGGCTTCCCAATCGCCGCAGCGACGACGACCAACGTGGATGGTCACACCGTAGTAGCACAGCGCTTTGAACGCCAACGGATCGAATATCATGCCAACAATCCTGTGCCCTACGACATCTTGTTGGGACGTGTCGGGGCTGACACACTCGCCGCTCAAGGACGCGATTGGCAAGCCTTCCCCCAAAGTGGCGTCATAGCCAATTGCCGCTATTTTGCGGCCACCAATCAAAGTGTGTGTGGCGCTATTTTGCAACGCTGGCTCACCACCGGCATTGAATTTGATGGGAAGCCAGGGTACAGTGATGCCGAACGCCTCGCCCTCAATGGCATCCCACTCTCTGGACTCATCAACGAAACACTCGACGATGGCCGACAATACCAAGTACAGTGGTTCGAACGCACCCGGATTGAATTACATCCCGAAAACCGCTCCCCCTATAACGTCCTTAACGGATTACTCGGGAGTGCGAGCATCGCACCAAATCAATCAGCATCACTCATAAATACCCCCAGTCTCGCAATCGCTACCGCCACCGTGCCGCCGGTCGTTGTCTCAAATTCCACAAATCCCACCATTCCCGTGAGTGCCATTAAAGTCAAAGTACTGCGGGTCGTCGATGGCGATACCATCCATGTATTACTCAACAACAAAGATGTCACCATTCGTATGATTGGGATTGATACACCCGAAACCGTTGATCCACGCAAACCAGTCCAATGTTTTGGCAAAGAAGCATCGAGTCATGCCCGCCAATTACTCGATGGCACCACCGTCTACCTCGAACAAGATACGAGCCAAGGTGATTACGATAAATACAACCGTTTGTTGAGTTATATCTGGATGTCCGACGGTCGATTATTTAATCAAGTAATGATTGCCGAAGGCTATGCCTTTGAATACACCTACAATCTCCCCTACAATTATCAGACCCAATTCAAATCAGCCCAACGCAACGCCCAAAATCAACAAATCGGGTTGTGGTCATCCACGACGTGTAACGGCGTCCATGGCGTTGTAGGCACCACTGCGGCCACCGCAACCGCCGTGCCTGTTATCATTGGTGGTGGCGGGAGCGGTGGTGGGGGAAGTAGCACTATCGATGCAGCCTCAGCACCTTGTCTTGTTGGCCAAATCAAAGGAAACCGCCGCTCCATGATTTATCACGTCCCCGATGGGGCTTTTTATGCCAAAACCCACGTCACAGTGGAATGCTTCGATAGTGAATCAGCAGCTATTGCCGCGGGCTACCGCCGGAGCAAACGCTAAAATTGCCCAATGCCCACTCCTCTCGTATAATCAGCACGTTCATCAACGTAGAGGAGCAGTAATTTATTATGCGAATTGATTTGTTTCGCAGTACGTGGGGCATCGATGCCCCGTGGGAAGTCGTATTCCCGTCTATCGCCCAACAAGGGTATCGTGGCGTCGAGCTCGGTGTGCCACTCGATCGAAGCGAACAAACCCTCTTGGTTGCCCAACTCGCCGCACACCAGCTTGAATATATTGCGATGGTATTTACCAGTGGTGATGATTTGGCGAGCCATATCGCGTCAGCCAAACAACAAGTCGAAGCCGCAGTTGCCTGTGGTGCCCGGCAAATCACCTTGCATGGCTGGCGTGACGCCTCGAATTTCGACGACGGCTGTCGCTTTGTCGAAGCCATCATCGCCCTCGAACAACACTACGGCATTGCCATCGGGCATGAGACACATCGTGGCCGGCTCTTTTTTAATCCGTGGTGGACTGACATGTACCTATCCCGTTACCCCGATGCGCATATCTGTGCCGACTACAGCCATTGGGTGGTCGTCGCTGAGCGCAATTTGACCGATGCCGAAGCCATCATGGAGCGTTGTGCACAGCACTGCATCCACCTGCATACCCGCGTCGGGCATTCCCAAGGCCCACAAGTGCCGGACCCGAGCTTGCCCCGCTACACGGCCGAAGTCGCCGCCCACGAATACTGGTGGCAACTGGCCGTGACCGCCAATCAACGCGCTGGCAAAACCAGCTTTTCGATGACCCCCGAATACGGCCCACCGCCCTATCAATCCACCGATCTTGTCACCAATGCCCCGCTACAACCATTAAGCGATATTGTGGAGTGGCAGAGCCAACGCCTACGCACGTTGTTCCATATCAACTAATCCCATCAACCAATCACCACACAACGCCGGTACCAACACAATGATATGTGCGTACCGGCGTTGTGCTGTTATTTTGCAAAAATAATATCTACTCGACTAACTGTGCGGCATGCTTACCTGACAACAATGCCAGTGGGATGCCACCACCAGGGTGCGTCCCACCACCACAATAGTACAAACCAGCAATCTGGGGATCGCGTTGGGGCGGGCGCATAAATGCACTCAAGGCAGAGTTCGATGCCAGACCATAAATTGATCCGCCGGGCGCATTGTAGCGTTGCGCCAAATCATGGGGGGTCAATATGTGTTGCACCACAATGTTTTGGCGAAACCCAGCCAAGCCAAAGCGGGTTTCGAGTTGGCGTGCCATCTGGTCGGCATAACCCGCTGCCACGTTGGGCCAATCAATCTGGCTCCCCCGGGTAGCCGGTACATTGACCAACGCAAACACATTTTGGCTACCCGCAGGCGCATGATTCGCATCATAATCAACCGTGTGATTCAAATAAATGGTAGGGGTGGCATGGAGACGACCCGCATCAGTATCGGCGAATTCAGCCCGATAATCAGGCGAAAAGCAGATCGTGTGATGGTCGATTTGCGCATACCGTTCACGTAAACCCCACAACACCACAAATCCACTCGTCGATAATTCACGCCGTGCCAAGCGTTGTGCCCGCCCTGCCCCACCATCAAGCAACTTCGCCAATGTCACCTGTGGGTCGACATTGCTAATCACCCGTTGCGTGGCGATTGTTTCACCAGTACTCGTGGTGACGCCACAAACCCGACCATGTTGATGGTGAATACCTGTCACCGTGGTTGCCGTACGGATATCGACACCGACTCGGGCAGCCGTCGCCTGCAACACTTCAGCGATACGATACAAGCCACCACGCGGATAAAACGCTCCGAACCCGAATTCAGCCCATGCAATCAAATTAAACGTCGCGGGGGTACGATACGGCGACGATCCATTGTAGGTGGCAAAGCGATTCATGACCTGCTGTAATTGGGGGCTTTCAAAAAAACTGCGTACCGCCACGTCCATCGTACGCAGACCATCAAGCCGCCAGCCATCGCGGAGCACGCGCCAATCGAGCAAACTTTGCCATCCCGTCATGGGAGTATACAAAAACTGATTGGCGCTCAAATCCCACAATTGCTGGGAATATTGCATAAACCGCATAAAATTCCCTACGTCGCGCGGATTGATTGCCGCTATGCTTTGGATGAGTGCCGGCAACGACGCCATGGCATCAAATCGTGTGCCATCCGCCCACATATAGCGGCAGGCCGACGGCAATGCCACGACGTCAAGTTCGGCAGCAAGTGAGCTACCAGCTACCCGCAACAAATCATCGAGCACCCATGGCATCGTCAACAGCGACGGGCCGATATCCCACACAAATCCTTGGTCACGCACAATATTGAGTTTGCCACCCACGTTTGGGCGGGCTTCAATCAACGTGGTGGGACGCCCTGCTACCGCACAGCGAATGGCAGCAGCCAGCCCACCCAATCCCCCACCAACCACTACCACATGCTCTGCCTGTCGCATAATTACCTTTTGTCCAAAACAGCCCATCTAAGTGTCGTATTATACCAAGACATTCACTGCATACGGAGTGGTCACGCACCAACACCGGCAACAGCACTGAAATGCACCGTTGCATTTGTCATTGACCGCTTGCACAAAATTTGTTTGTAGTCACAAACAATTATTTCTCTACACAATCTTTATCATAACTCAACAAAAACCCCGTATAATAACGGAACGAATTATACAAATTTTTCATCTTTATACCATGTCTAAAAGACAATTAGTTGACTGGAAAGGGATACGCCATGAAATACCGTCTGCTCACACTATTGGGACTCGCATGTCTACTCGCCGCCTGTGGTCGTGGGATTGGGAGCGATCAACCACCACCCCCAGACAAAAACCGCCCCAAAGTTGCGACTGCCGTAGCTATTCTACCCACGGTACGCACAATCCCAAACACCAATTCAAATACGGCTAAACCAGCAAACAACACCGTGCAGACTATCAATGTCAAAGCCGAATTGTGGGCAGATAATTGGTTTGCGCTCTATCTCGATAACCAACTCATCAAAGAAGATTCCGTACCGATTACCACGGAGCGCTCATTTAATGCGGAGACTGTCACATTCCCAGCCACTTATCCCATGCATTTTAGCGTTATCCTCAAAGACTACATCCAAAACGATACCGGGCTCGAGTATATCGGCACTGATCGCCAACAAATCGGCGATGGTGGATTTATTGGCCAATTTACCGATGCCGATACTGGCGAGATGATCGGGGTCACCAATGAATGGTGGAAGTGTACCGTCATCCACACTGCACC
>CAISXI010000407.1 GCA_903889425.1 uncultured Roseiflexaceae bacterium
AAACTGGAACTGGGCGGCGAGGTCAGTGGCATCTTTGGGTGCAAAGAAGCGCCCCGTGATGCCTTCAGCGACAACTTCAACGAAGCCACCAAAGCGTGAAGCTACCACTGGTAGCCCACATGCTTGGGCCTCGACCAGCCCAATCCCAAATGTTTCGCTGGCATAACTCGTTGCCACGAGTACATGACACTGGTGCATAATTGCCGGTAGCGTCTGTCGTGGTACAGACCCAAGGAAGGTGACGCGTGCTTCAAGATGTAATTCGGATACAAGTGCTTCTAATGCCTGCCGCTGTTCGCCGTCACCCGCAATCTGGAGCGTCGCGTGTGGGGTGAGTGCGATAGCGCGAATCGCCGTATCGACCCCTTTCCATGGCTGTAATCGTCCCACAAACAATACCCGTAATGGAGTGGCGGGGAGGATAATTGGTTGTGCTGGTGGACAAAAAACCGCCGTATCGATGCCGTTATAAATGACATCAACCTTGATAGGATAGCGCTTCATCACTGTTTGGGCGTTGTACTGACTGCAACTGACTGCACCTGCTACCCGTGTTGCCAGCCAGCGATCACCGCGGTAGAAGTCTTCACCATGACACCCCAAAATTACTTTGGCACCACTAAAGCGGGCCGCAATTAATGCCGGCAGTAAATCATACGGTTTTTGGATGTGGATGATGTCGAATTTGCCCCGAATCAAAAAAGGGATTGCCCGCCATGCCAAACTTAAGCGCTCGAGTAACTTGCGTTCTGCATATGCACGTGCCAGTCCTGGGATGCGGCTAAACCAGGTACGACTCACAAAAGGGAAGGTGGCAACAGTGACTGTTGCACTTCCTTCCCGACGCAATCCCTCGCCACCAATGACGGTGACGGCGTGGTTGCGGGCGGCTAATTGATTGGCCAAATCCCACACGAAACTTTCGACACCGCCATAGGCGGTAGTGGTGGTTAAATTGTACAAGGCAATCCGCATCAGAGTACTCGCATGATGGTTGATTTGAACGGCAATTTGAGACGGAGCAACTGTTCGCGGTCGCTACTATCAAGCCCACCGCAGAGGCGCAATACACCCATAAATAGCGCAAAATTTACCACACCGATGAGCCCGTAAATTGGTAGTAGCTGTAATCGTTCCCATATCCCAGTGGTCGCAGTCGTGACTGGCATGACATAACTACAGGCATAAATAGAAATCGACATCACTATTGTGGCAATGATTACCCGTACGGTGAAGCGCCACGGCCATTGCAATTTGAGGCGTTGCCAGCCCCAGATGGTGACCCAGATACCTGCGATAACCCGCGCAAAGCCATAAGCAAAGGCCAATCCTTCAACCCCGTAGCGGGGCGAGAGCCACAGCCCAAGTGGTACCACCACGAGGGTCAGCAATCGTCCCACCGTGACGATCGTGAGTTGCTCGTAGACAATCATGACGTTGTGGGCTACCGTCAAGATACTTTCCAAAAACAAACACGGTACAAGGATATACACGATACCAACCGCTGCACCATATTGGGGTGTCAAAATCAACAAGGCAGGTTTGGCGAGCAGCATCAAGGCTGCGCCACCGGGGATGAGTAGGAGCAATTGGATGCGTACAATTGACGCAAATGCCCCTTGGATGCTCCCCCCCTCGCCAGCCCGGACGCGGGTAAAGAGTGGCACCGTGATGCCCACAAGTGGCGTGTAGAGGTAAGAGAGCACCATCCCGACGAGTGATGCTCCTGCCCACAACATGGCCGCATCACTAATGCTTGCAGTCAAATAGATGGCAAACGACTTGCCCGCGATAAAGTCGGTCATCGTCATCAAGTACGACACACCGGTGTAACGCAGAAATCCCACCGGCAACCAGTTGGTACTTGGTTCAATGCTGGCTGGTGCTGGGGCGACATCATGCCCGGCTCGCCAGATTATAATCACTTGCCAGGTTGCAATTGCCACGGCAATGGTGGGTGCGAGTCCCGAGGTAATCAAAATTCCCACGATGCTCCAACGCAGTGGGTCTGGGCTAAACTGGGCTGCGACGATGGCAATCACGGCCAACAGTTGCGGGAGCATACCCGCAATCAGTGAGATGCCATTCCATGCTTGTTGTTTAAAAAAACTATTAAGGTAGGCCATCAATACGTCGTAACAGACGCCCATGATGAGCAGTACGATAATCACCACAATAAAAATCCAGCCTTGTTCGTCTAACAAGGCGTGGAGCATTGTTTGGGCACCGGCATCGATCCGACCATCGGCACTGATTTTGCTTGACAACGATGCCAAATAATCGTCTTGCTTGACGGCTAAACCGATCCCAATCGCAATCAGGAATATTGCTTGGGCCAAAAACACTGCCCCTAGCAATTTGAGCACACCGTTTGGACCACGAGCGCGCATCGTTTCGGGGATGTATTTGGGTAAGGTCCGCGTTGTACCGAGGTCAATCCATGTCCCAAACGCCGATGCCGCCCCGCTTACCAACGCCAGCAATCCGTAAGCGGCAATGGGCAGGACGGTTAATTTGAGTGCGGTGGCCGCAATTTCGGCGAACATCCGCAGTGGCACAAAGAAGGTATTCCAGACCACAGCCCGTGATACTTGATTCGCCAACGTCGGTGGCGATTTGGGCGCATCTGGCATTTATTTGGCTTTCGTCAAGGCTAATTCAAACATACCCGTGTACCATGCCCGTTGTGCTTTGTACGCCAATTGTTCGAGCCCGATGGCGCGTAAGCCGGTGCGGATCCGCTGCCGGCTCGGTTTTTTGCTGACAAAGCGCCCTTCCTGCAAGGCGGTTTCGTTCATATCTACCGTGATAAATCCCGCCGATCGCGCTAACTGTACAAATTGCGCGTAATCGTAGTAATGCATGGTACTGAGTCGTTGCATATCACGGAATTGGCTGGTGGCTTTGCTTCGACCGCGGCGATTGATATACCATTCGGCTAGCGGTCGTGGCCACCAATTGATGCTTGGGATGTGGTAGTGTGGATCTACCCAGGCCCGTCGATTAATCGCCGTGAGGAGCAATTGTCCACCAGGTGCGAGGGTACGGGAGATTTCGTGGAGCACCGCTATTGGGTCTTGGACATGCTCGAGTACATCCCAGCAGACCACCAAATCAAATTGTGCGTCACGAAAAGGCAACTGTTCACCAGCTCCGTTGACAATCGGCAAGTTGATGTCGTAACGTTCGGCCCGTAGTTGGGTGATTTGACAGTATTGTTTGTTATATTCCGATACGGTCACATGAGCGCCATGCAACGCTGCCGCAACCGCAAACCCGCCCATGCCGGCCCCTAGGTCGAGCAAGCGCGTCCCCGCAAGTGGTCGCGCGTGGCGCTCGATTTGGGCGATGCGCTCTGCTTGGTATTGTTCTTGATACAGGCGCCGTTCGCGCCACGTGACATAATCACGGCGCCACGTCATATGCTGGAGCCATGGATCAATGGCCTGTGCCAAGGCATCGATTGATTGGATTGCCGGAGGAATAGATTGTGTCATGGTAGTACCACCGGTGAACGATAAATGCGCACAACCCACAAATAAAGTGCGCTAACGAGGGTATATAACACCATAATGGTGACCATCAATCGCCCGCTCCAGCCCCGCCGCCAAAACCGGTCTGCGATAACCGCCCAACAAATCAAGACAATCGGTAAAATATAATAAATCTGCTTGTCAACCATCGAAATACGATAGCCCGCCATCATAAACAACAAGGCCACCACAAACCATGCCGTCATATAGGCCCATAAGGTTTGGCGTTTGAATAACAGCAAATACCCCGGGATAACCAACAACATGGGCATAAATAACCCATAGTACAAGTAGGGATTCAAGACGAAATCATACCGCAGCAATGGCAAAAAATTGTAAAAATAGGTGCCTAACGGTGGTCGTGCAACCCCGACAGTGGTTGGGCTATTGACACTAATCTGCAAAAAATACGGAATCGTGCGCTCGATAATTGGTGCGATGTATTGCCCATAGTAGATGATGGTCGCAACCGCTAACCCGCCATAGGTGGCCAGCAAAATCGGCCGGATGCTACTCCGGAGCGGCTGATTGGGGATAATCCACAACAGCCCAGCGAGTAGCGTAATAAAGAGCACATGGAATACGGCGGTAACCGTATAAATGAGCATTGTAATCGTATTGATTATCAAGAGTAACGCAAACAATTTGCGATTGTTGATGCTCCGACCAATCACAAGCATGGTGACTGTGCTGACGAGTGTCCACCATAATCCGATTGTGGTGGGTGCGTTACCCCATGAATGTAGCAAAAACGTAACTGGTGTGACGGCATACATCAGCCCCGCCAGTAAGGCAATCCGATTGGATAGTCCACTTTGGCGTACGATTAACCCAATCATGACAATCCGCGTCGCATCACAAAACGCATTGAGAATGGTGGCGGTCTTTTCCATTTCCCACGGGAATAGGGCAAATGCCATCGCCGATAAGTGATAAAACGGTGAATAGGGAATCATCGGGCGGTTTTCGCCCCATTCGGTGATAGGCATGACGGATTCCGAAAATCCGCCTGGTTGGTAAAATTTGGCGATGTCACCGGTATTGAGCATTTCACGGACTTTGTCCATGTGCCAACTAATATCGATCGGACGCATGATAGGGAACAAAATTCCGCCACCCTTGACCCATACCGTCAGCACCATTAATCCGATCAACACATTGCGGACGGTGGGACTAAATGGATACTCACCCTCGCACCACATGATTACTTTTTGCATCAACGGGATTATCAATACCGACAACCCCATCAGGAATAGCATTTGGGGGTACCACATGGCGAGGTAGGTATGGTCGAATCCCAAGGCAACCCCAAATCCGCTCGCCACGGCGATGCCAACCCCTATCCCCGAAAAACCAAGCAATATCGCACAAACCGCCGCAATGACTGCGAGGATAATCATACTCGCCAAACGTAACGATGGTGCGAGATTCCACCAATCGCTGGTTAGCGGTTGGGCATTAACAGCTGCAATTGCAACGCCAAGTACTCGTATATCTTGGGTGTTACCACCCCATGTGTCACTATCAATAGTCAATGTAAGATCGCCGTTTCGGATGGCACTCGGTGGTGCGAGCACACGATATTGCCGGAATCCAGCAGGTTCTGATGGCAATGTGGTACGCATGGTATCGCCGATGGACAATGTGGCACGGAAGGGTTTCTTGTCAGGGTGTTGCATCAATATCCGCCCAGAGATGCTCCACCACCCGCCGCCTGTACCATAGAGGTGTATTTGTGATGTGGCTTTGCTCCAACGATAAATATTCGCATTGCTGACACGAATCATTGCTACCACGAGCGGTGGTGGGGTCGCTTTGTCATCAGGTAATGACACGACGCGAATGGTGGCACCGGCCAAATCGATGGTTGGAGGTACGATGACGCCGTATTGGGTGGTCCGCCCTGTATCTTTGACATCGAGCACGCGCACATCGCCTACAAATACCGCCAACAGCCGGCGTTTGTAGGGATTTGGTAAGGGGTCGGTTTGGAACATGATGACACGGGTGCGTGGATCGATGTCGCGCGATACCAACGCAGTTCCTTCGCTTGCACTGGTCGTAGTGACTACTAAATCAGCACTTGGCGCAATTGGTGCGTATTCTCGGGCATGAAAATCACTCAACCAGAAAACCGACCGCGGTTGATAAAAGTCAACAGATTGTCCAAACCGAAAAGTGCTCAGCAATAAAAAAAGTCCGAGACTATACGCAAAGACAATGCTAATTTGGCGCCATTGCGCGGGTGAAAAAAACTTCATGCTTACGCCTTTGCATACCAATACCAACATATTATACACGTCACATTTTAATCGTGAAGGTAAACCATGATGCGTTGCCATAGCTCACTATACCAAAACAGCCCATACCAGCCGAGGGTCGTGATTACCACTACCTTGCTTGCCCACCCATAGCGCCACATTTTGTGTAACCCATAGGCGGCGGCAAGTACCACAAATGGTGCCACCGCAATGCTCCAGCGTACTGTTTGGGTCGCAATGAGTAACAGGATAATCGATAGGAGCGCCGCCCCTAATCCAGCCCAAAGCCAAGTCCGCAGTAGTGATTTTGGCAACAAAAGCAACCCAATTCCGGCCCAACACATGATGATTGCGGGGAACACATTGACGATGCCACCAAAGCGCATTGCAATGGGAATTACCGGCGGACAACCGACATAGCCTGGTGCTTGCCCCACCAAAAAAGCATAATTACTATAGTACACGCCTACGACCATCATTGCCACGCCAACGCCACTCCAGATGAGCCAGCGGGGGATGTGGCGATTGTTGATAAACTGGAGTCCCGCAAAAATTCCTAACATCATACTCAACGACACACTGACACCGGTATGGCTCAATAGCGCCATTGTCGTCCAAATGATTTGGCGTTGGCGGGTGGCATGTCGGTCTATCCAACTACTCATGGCAATCACGGCAATACTTTGCCCCCACGCATTACTGAGTTCACCCACGTGTATGGCCCGGATGAGCGGGGCATTGATGAATGCCAGCACCAAAAACAAGATACCTGCCCGAAATGGCAACGGTGTTTGGCGTAACACGTTGTAGCTATAACAGAGTGCAATCGCCTGTAATATGATTGCTCCGCCCGTCAACACCATACGTTGGTAGTTGCCATCATGACTTATCAGTGCGAATGGTGCCATGAAGATATAGGTCAGCGGTGGATAAGGACTGATATAGGCTCCCGCTTCACACGGGAGTTGCGCCGTCAACAATAATTGTCCACTAAGGACTTGATTGAGCATACGTACATGCATGGCAATATCAGACGAATGGGTAAATGGGCTCCACAATGCGAGTAATTGTACCGAGACCATCCCTACCACAATCCGTGCTACGGCGTGCATATCGTATTGCCAGCGTCGGGCAATCCAGCCCAGCCCAGCCCCAATTCCCCAGCCACATCCGCTGAGGGTAATCAGTAATTCGCTATGGAGTGCAATCCAGGTAGGGAAGCAGAGCCATAAAATCCCCGTCACAAAGGGAATCAAGTTGCCAATCCGGTGGTTAATCAGCCAGCGTCCAAACAAACTCACCAGCAAAAACGCTAGTAAGAGCGTCGGTCGCCATCGTACGCCAAGTGGCTGTAGCTCAATTGCGGTTACTGCAATCCCGAGTGTGCGCGCATCACCATCAGGACGAAATGTTTCGGTACTGACGTTGATTTGTGGTGTGTCGTTTTGATTATTGTGTACCAGTACCCGTGTGATGCGTTGGTCTGATGGCAATGTCGTAGTGCCAATAGCTGGATTGTGCCAGGTTAATTGCGTGGGTGGATGGGCTGGTTTCCCCGATAAATCGGTACGAAATCGCATCAGCCACCAGCCGCTACCGGTATGTGGCCAGTGGATTTGCCAATCGGCTTTGCTCCAACGCAAGGCAGTGCCCATGGCGGGTTGCCATGGGCGTGGTTCGGCTGGCCAAAAGCCAGCGAGGTAGGGGGCGTCGTAATCACGCATGCCAGTAATCGGATCGCCGCCAACTGGGAGGGTGATTGTGGCTGGTGGCGTGAAGAGTACGGCGATACTCAATCCAATCCAAACAGCAATCCACCAGCGCGTGGTGGTGATTGAGTGCTTCCAAAATTGAATAGTTGGCATACGCTCCTTTCATCACCACAGGTTTATTATGAAAAAGCTATTGCTTTATGCGTCGAAATCACTGCGTTGCGATAATTCACGTTGGAAAAGCTCGGCGTAAATCCCATGGTGCGCCACGAGTTCATCATGCGTACCATACTCTACCAAGCGACCATTATCAAGTACCAAAATCGCATCAAGGTGGCGCACTGCGGATATTTTTTGACTGACCATTATCGTAGTTTTGCCAGCTCGGAATTCGCTGACACCCTGCACAATATCAAACGCCGTGCGGGCATCGATATTGGATAACGCGTCATCAAACAACATAATCGGTGCGTCGGTAATCAACGCCCGCGCAATCCCGAGGCGTTGCTTTTGGCCACCCGACAACATGGTGCCACGCTCGCCCACAATCGTGTCGATGCCATTGGCGAGCTGGGCGATATCGCGATCGAGACACGATACCGCCAATGCTTGTTGCAATTGGGCATCTGTGGCGTTGGGGACGCCCAATTTGATGTTTTCTTTGAGGGTCATACTAAACAACATATGTTCTTGTGGGACATACGCTAAGCCACTGCGCAAGGTGGCAATATCAACTGTTTTGGCGTCATGCCCGTCAAACAACACCTGCCCACTGTCAGGATCACGCAGGCGCAACAACAAACTGAGCAAGCTACTTTTGCCGGCACCGGTCAAGCCAACTACGCCGATGTGTTGACCGCGCCGGATGGTGAGATCGATGTCACGGAGCAAATACTGGCTCTCTTGACGCCAACTCACCTTTTGGATCACAATTTCACCGAGTGGCACATGTTTTGGCGCATTGACGATGTTTTTGACTTGGGGCGCACGTTGGAGTACTTCGCCAATCCGTCCGGCTGCAGCGTTGCCTTGTTGTAGGCGCTCAAATGCATTACTGAGTTGATTGGCCGCATTGCTCAACAACCCGAGATAGACGATAAATTGCACATACTGCCCGATGCTGAGTTGTTTGTCGATAATCAACAACGCGCCATAGGCTACAACTGCAGTCGCTGCGAGCCGTACCACGAGTTGGGGTAATGGTGAAATCGCACTCGAAAAAAGCACAAACCGAATCGACTCATCGGCGTATTCGTTGCTCAATTTGCGAAACGCCTCGCCACTCGGTTGCTCGAGGGTATAAGCAGCGATAGTGCGTTGCGCAGACACATGTTCTTGGGCAAACGCCGAGATTTTGGCGAGGCGTTGCTGTACCACATCAAATGACCGCTCGACGAACGGGCCGAGGCGTATTTGGGCATACAAACTGAGTATCAACATCACGATGGTGACTAATGCCAACGGCATGCTGGTCAGTGCCATCAACCCACACCCAATAAACAACAAAAACACCGCATTGATTGCCATCTGGAAACCGGCGCTATAAAACCGCCAGATATAAATAAAATCACTCGACGCCCGCGACAATAAATCACCAGTGCCAAATGCGGCTTGGGTGGTGCGATCGAATGTGAGAATATGTTTGTATAAATCCTGCGCCATGGTGTAGCTCACACCAGCTGCCATGGTCCCGGTAAGCATCCGCAACAAATAACGAAAAACCGCTAGGATGATGGTCAGGCCAATAATCATCAATGCGTATTTGGCGAGTTGCCATTGATCGATATGCGTGAGCAAGGCATCAATGGCATAGCCGAGTACGACTGGGTTAAATGCACTTGCCGTTGCCCCCACAAAGGCATAAAACGTGCCGAGTATGAGTAACCCGCGATACGGACGTCCATATGGTAACAATACCCGTAATCCTGATTGATGTTCCATGGTCGTGTTTTGCCTTTGTTATGCCCGGGCGGCGAGTTGTGGCCAAACAATACGTGCCGTCAAATACAAACTTACTACGACATAATAAACGATATAGGATAATGACACGACCAACAGCCATGCATTCGGAGTAGGCATTTGCCACAAGGCAATCCCATACACAATCGTGCAGAGGGTGGTGTAAATCAACGTAATGCGCCGAAACATGATGGTGCGTGATGGGTAAATATAGCGAATCGGGATAAATACCAGAATCGAACAGATAATCACAACCATGGTAACGCTCTCGGCATTCATCCCCATAACGACCGCATAAAACGCAATCACATTCCAGTAGCTGGGAAATCCAAGGAAGAAATGATCCTCGGCAACGACATGATAGTCATCGGTTTTGGCATCGACGCGACAAAACTGATATGCCGATGCCACCAACGGCAACATTGCCACGATTTGTCCCGTCAACCCAGCGGGGAAAAACCCGTTTTGCCACAACAAAAACACTGGAGCAAAGACATAGGTGAGATAATCGACGATATCGTCAAGCCGCCGACCATCGAACCACGGCACCGTTTCGCTCACCTTGAAGCGCCGTGCGAGTGTCCCATCGGTACTATCAATGAATACGGCAGCAAAGCCATACCATAGGGCGGTAACAGGGTGTCCTTGCACTGATTCCATTATCATGAGCATCGCCAAAATTGCCCCAAATGCAGTGTAAATGTGTACTGCGACTCCAGCGATGGGTTCCCACCATGAGCGCTGTCGCTCAATCATGCGACTATCCTCTCTGAAAAGACATATATTCTTAACGCTAACTATACCACTACTTGATGAGATTATCATCTTTGTCTGTAGTATGCGGTGCTGCTCCCTGTTGGTTTTGCCAATGCAAAAACACAATACACCCTACCCAACTCGCATGACCAAGCCATTCCAGCCACGGATTATCAATGATAATCCGCGTGGGTGCCGGCCATGTCGCCAACACTTGACTTCCTACAATAATCCATTGGAATGCTGGATATGCGAGCCACGTGGTAATCGGTGCCAAGACCGGGACGAGCCATGCACAGACGAGTGTGAGCGTCCCCGTTGCCATTGCAAATGGCACTACCGGCGTGATGATGATATTCGCCAAAATACTCCACGGTGATGGTAGACCGAGTCGACATAACATGAGAGGCCAAGTAGTCATCTGTGCGGCCAACGTGGCGGCCAATCCCTCCCTGCCCCACGTGAGCGTTGGGTGTGCAAACGGAGTGTGCTCCAGCCAGGTGTCGATGGTGCTACTAAACGCAACGAGTCCTAAGGTGGCCAAACTACTCAACTGAAACCCCAAATCCCACAACACACTTGGGTCGTAGACACTCATGCCCCAAGCGGCCAGTGCCAGCATATTCCAGGCATTGCGGGGGCGATTGAGGGTTTTGCCGATAACGACGGCCACCCCCATCACCCCCGCCCGCATCACTGCCGCGGATGCGCCGGTGGCGAGTACGTATACGATTATTGCGCCGATGACAACGCCGGCGCGCAGCCACGGTTGCTGTTGTAATCGTGCTGTGATTTGCATACATACCACAGCGACAATCGATATGTTCCAGCCACTAATCACCAAAATATGCGAAGTGCCAGTTTGGCGGAATGTTTGGGCGGTGGCCTCACTGACATCGCCGTTGAGTCCGATCAACATGCCAATCACGATACTACTCATCGGCTCCGCAAAGAGTTGTTGTAACTTGTGTTGACTGTGATAGCGCCATTGTTCCAAGGCGATGCGCCAAGGGTGACTTGGGACAATGGCTTTGATTTGCGGGTTGTTCATGATTACATATATATGACGTCGGTCCATTTGGGCTTGATAGGCCGCATAGTTACTCTTGAGGCGCTGTGGTTGTCCGGTAAGCCAGATAGCTTCACCAGGGTAGTGCGGTGGATTGAGGGGGAGTGTGGTAATGAGTCCTTGGCCATCCTGCGCAAATGCGGTAATTTTTTGGGCTTGCCAATTGGTGCGGTTATCGCTGATGGTATACCATTGTGCGTTGGGAAATGGCTGATAGGGTACCGACACTTGGGCATAATACATACGTCCCATCCCTGCAATGCTGATTACCACATACAGGAGCGGTATGTACTTTTTTTTGACACAAAAAAACAGGCTAATCAGCACCCCTAGACAAATTGCTATTTTCTGGTAATGGAAATCGCTGATGATGATGCCGAGCATCCAGGCACAGGTAAGTTTGGCTAATAATGGCATATAAATCCTCCGCACGATAGTTCATACGGAAGGAATACCGTTGCATGTAGTGCAAAAGTTACGCGAATGGTGCGATGATTGGCAGAATCTGTGCCATGAGTTGGTGGGGCGCCACCGTCGCATGGAGCTGGGCGTGGTTTTTTTCATCAAAAACAAAAATATCGACAGCACCGGGCTCTGTCGTGCTGAGTGCAACGGTGCAAACTAACAGCGGGACAGGCATGGCAGCATCGCCGATGCCGAGTGCGCCGAGAGTGACTTCGTTGGTGAGTACCGGTCGACGAAATACTTCGATCTGTTCTTGATGTTGGGTGACGCGCCAGCGGGGCGCATCGCTCCGGCTACGAAATACGCGGTCAACCTGCATAAATAGACTGCTGATAGTTATCATCGTGGTTCTGGCGCCATGGTAATCAACATAATCAATGGTTCACTCCCGGTATTGGCTACATGATGCATGGTGTCAGCTGGTGCCCAGATTACGTCACC
>CAISXI010000408.1 GCA_903889425.1 uncultured Roseiflexaceae bacterium
CCAAAACCAACAGGACGGCGAATAGCGAACAAGTACTCATCAGCCAGCGCGCACCGTAGCGGTCAATGATACGCCCAAACGGAAAAGCCGCCAGCCCCATGCTCAACAGCATCAGCGAATATGCGCCCGTCAATGTGACCGTATCCCACTGCAAATCATCACGCATGGGCAGCATCAGCGCACTAAACGCATAGTAGAGCACTCCCCACGACACAAGTTGCGCCATCGCCACACCGGTCAACATACGCCACCCGTAATAGGAACTAGGAAGCCAGCGCGTCAACAGTGTATTCACAATATTTATCTCAGCAGCAGCGTTGCGCTGGGGCATCACCCACCAAAGCAATATCGAATGCATTGGTGGCACGCACCGGCACACAACACGCATCGGTTAGCGCAATCGTGTTTGCTGGAGCCGGCTCACAACAGGCCACATCACCCGGTCCACTACAGACTCCCGTCTCGGGCAGGGTTAGCTCAACCGTCAAGGCGGCGGGCCAATCACCAGCCAGCGCTGCCACCACCGAGCGCACCTGCTCATAGCCAGTCAACAACAAAAAGGTCGGAGCGCGCCCGTAACTTTTCATGCCCACCACAAATACCCCCACCTCGGGGTGACTAAGCTCTTGCACCCCATGTGGGGGCACCGTGCCACAACTATGGAGGTTGGGATCGATGTGCGGGGCTAAGGTACGGGGCGCTTCAATGATTTCGTCGAGTGCCATGCGTAATTCACGCATCATCTGAATGTCAGGGCGAAAGCCAGTTGTGACCACGATTTGATCAACCGGAGCAAGCTCACGCCCGTTACTCGCCAGCACTACACCTGCCGGTGTCACACTGACGTGGTCGGTGCGCCAATCAGACCCAATCGTGATACGCCCTGCCACCACGGCTGCACGCACCCGTTGCCCCAAGGCACCCCGCTCAGGCAAAGCATCGTTGGCACCACCACCGTAGACGGCATCGAGCTGGTCGGCGTGCCGCCGTACTACCCAGGTAATCGTGGTGGTTGGGTAGTGTTGCTGGAGGTCAAGCAGCTCTAATATGGCTTGGAATGCCGAGTGACCACTCCCTACCACTGCCACTCGTTTACCGGCGTAGCGTGCATTATCACGGCCACTGATATGTGGACTTCCGTAAAAACAATATGCCTGCGCTTCAATTTCACCGACGGCAGGGACACCAGCTGCCCCCAGTGGATTGGGCATGGTATAGGTGCCAGATGCATCAATGATTGCCCCAGCCAACAATATCTCGCTCCGACCATCACCATGGCGGATCTGCACCGCAAACGGTTGTGCGGTACGCCCATGCGTATCGCTTTTGTGCATCCCACGGCGGGTCACCTGCACCACCTCGACCCCACAGCGTAGCGCAGTAGCAATCGCAGGCAAAGCGGCAAGTGGCATCAGGTAGTGCTCTACCATATCTGCCCCCGTAGGAAAAGTATCGGGCGGTGGTGACTGCCACCCTGTGGCGGCAAGCAATCGGGCTGCCGCCGGATCAATGCAGTACTGCCACGGCGAAAAAAGCGCCACGTGCCCCCACGCCAACATACTTGCCCCCACCGATTGCCCCCGTTCGAGCACGATAAACGGCAGGTTGCGCTCCACGAGGTGCGCAGCTGCAGCTAGCCCTACCGGCCCTGCACCAATAATAACGACGGGGCGATTATTGGTTATGTCAAATTTTTGGTATTGCATCACTTTGTAAATCCTTCCGTATGCCGATCACACGTCATCTATACAACGGCTATTGACATCTATTCTAGCGTATAAAATCACCAG
>CAISXI010000409.1 GCA_903889425.1 uncultured Roseiflexaceae bacterium
GGGGGCGGCATTGTCGAGGCGACCAGCCGCATTGATGCGTGGGGCCAGTTTGAAGCCCACATCGCCGGCGTTGATGGGTTGCCCGTCGAGGCCGGCGACGTGGATGAGGGCGCGGATGCCGGGGCGTTGGCTTTGGGCGAGGCAGATTAGGCCTTGGTGGACGAGGGCGCGGTTTTCGCCCGTCAGCGGCCCCAAATCGGCTACTGTCCCGAGTGCCACCAAATCAAGCAGGGCATACATGGCGTGGTGGGGCAACGGCATCCCCAATTGGCCAATGGCTTGGACGAGCTTGTAGGCCACGCCGACACCGACGAGCCCTTTGTCGGGATAGCCACAAAACGGCAGGCGGGGATTGACGACGGCTGTGGCCACGGGGAGATCTTCGGGTGGGGTGTGGTGGTCGGTGACGATGACATCGAGCCCACGGGTATAGGCGTGGGCCACTTCGGTGCGATTGCTGATGCCACAATCGACGGTTAGGAGTAGTTGCACGCCGCTATCGGCCAAACGATCGATGGCATCGATGTTGAGTCCATAGCCTTCACCGATGCGATGGGGAATGTAGGGGGCAATATTGGCGCCGAGCTGGCGAAAGGCGTCGCAAATCAAACTGGTGGCGGTGATGCCATCGGCATCAAAGTCACCATAGACGGCGATGACTTGGTGGGTCTGAATGGCGTCGATGACGCGCCGGGCGGCTTTTTCCATGTCGTGCATGAGCAGTGGGTCGTGGAGGGGGTCGTGATGTTGCAGAAAACTGTCGATGGCGCTGGGGGTCGTATAGCCACGGGTGGTGAGGAGTCGCGCCAAGAACGGCGAAATATGTGATTGCACCGCCAAATCTTCAATGATTTGGCGCGAGATGGTGGATGCCAATTGCCACTGGGTGTTTTTGATGGAAAGGCGCGCGCTCATGGATGGTATCGCAGACACTGAGGTTGCTATTGGTGCTAAGTATATCATGGGTGATTGTGTTACCATAAAAACTGCCTCCTGTGAGATGGTGAATTCAACAAGCTGTTAACCGTTGATACTACTGCAAAAGGTACGCTGATGATGGTTTCGTTTGATACACCTACCGGCTATTTTCATTTACGTGCGGTAGCAGTCTGCTGGCGTGACGACCATCTATTGATTCATCAAGCCGTGGGCGATGCGTTTTGGTCATTGCCTGGGGGGCGAGTCGACCTCGGCGAATCGAGTGCACAGACGATTGTGCGTGAAATGCGTGAGGAATTGCTGGTGCCGGCGCAGGTGGGGGCGTTGCTGGCGACGATCGAGGTGATTGATCAACGTCCACAGGGTGGGTTTTTTCATGAAGTAGGGTTTTATTATGCGGTGACGATGCCTGATTTGGCATGGCAGGCGAATCCGTTTCGTGGCCCTGAAGCGCATAATCCGGTTGATTTTTGGTGGTGTCCGCGGCGGCGGCTGGGCGAAATTGCGCTGTTGCCGCAGTGTGTGAAAACAGTATTTATGCATGGTGATGGGGGATATCGGCATATTGTCGAAACGGGGAGTGGCGACGGTAATCGTCGTTGCCATCAAATCAACGTGACCGCTCCCACAACTCCGCTATTGTCAGATTAGAACGTTTGTGTTATTATTTTTTTAATGAAAATGTCATTTATGACAGAATGGTAGGGGTATGACCGCACGCATCGACACAACCGCTCGGCGGCCAATAGAACCACAGGCAAGCTTGACCAATTTTCAAATTGGGCAGGCCTTGCGGGTTGATGATTTGGCGGTGTGTTATGCGGCAACTCATGCAGGCACCGACCGTCCATTGTCTGTGGCGATTTTGCGGCGTTCTGACCCATTATCGTTGGCGCGCTTTCGTTTGGCGGCGCAACTCGGGGCGCGGGTGAGTCACCCGGGGGTATTGCCGGTGATTGCCGCCGGCCGTGACACCACCTATGGTGACTACATGGTCACTCCTGATGGTGGTGGTCAATCACTCGACGAACTCTTGATGCAAGGGGCGCTCGAGCCGGTGCATGCGGTACGGATTTTCAGTCAGGTCGCAGCAGTCATCGATGCGCTCCACGATCAACAAATCATCCACCGTGACATTCAACCTGCGACGATTTTGGTGAACCACGACTTTAGCGTGCAGGTGACGGGGTTGGGGTTTGCGGCCTGTGCGGCCAGTCGTGATTTGGTCGATTTCGACGATCGTGATTTATCATCGCCCTATTATCCAGTGACACAACAGCTCGGCAGTGCGGTTGCCAATCCGAGTGATGATTTTTATGCGTTGGGTGTATTGCTGTATCACATGGTGACGGGTGGGGCGACGCCCCAAGTGCCGTTGTCACCACTTGCCTCATTGCATGTCGATTTTGCGGCCATCGATCGGGTCATCCGGCGGTTGATGAATAGCAATGATGGGCAGCGCTATACCAATGCCGGGCAGGCGGTGCAGGCTTTGCGGCAGGCGGTGCCGAGTGCAGCGGCTTTTATTGCGGGAGAAGCGCCTCGCCCCGTGGCAGAAGTGCCGCAGGGGCAATGGGATTCGATTGCCGAATGGCTCGAAAATCCACTTGAAGTGTTGATGGGGGGCGAGCTCGACAGCGATTATCTGCAACGGAGCAAGACGCGAGCCGATGGGCTGCATCATATTGATGCGGTGCGGCGTTTGTTGGAGCGTTGGGCCCGCCAAGGCATGTTCCGGCGCGTAACGTTTAGTCAATTTATGCAGCCACGCCAGATTTTGAGCTCGAATTTTTATTTGTACGAATTACGGGTGCAATACGAAAAACGTAGCGAGCCCAAGGTGGATCAGCAGATTCATCGTTCGGGGCATATTGTGCCACAAGTGGCGGTGAGCGATGTCTGGGATGTACCGGTATCGGCGCCAGAGCGCTTCGTGGATGTGCCGATGGTGACGGTCAAAATCCCTGGCTCGCAACAAGTAGTCAAATGCGAAGATTGTGGCGGCTCAGGCAAATTGATATGTGGGCAGTGCAATGGCCGTGGAGTAGTCGATCGCAAACAAAAAACCCGTAACGCTGATGGGAGCATCGAAGAAACAATCAAAGACGACACCTGTCGTACCTGTGCAGGGTATGCGCGGGTTAAATGTCATGGTTGTGATGGCGTCGGGAATATTCTCGAGGAGCAAATCTTTCAATGGGCGCGCAATGGCAAGCGCTTTTTCAACGAAGACGACACGACCGGGTTGCATTTGCGCACCCTCAATGCCCAAGCCCAGATTGTCTACCACGAAGATGTCGATTTGCACGATCCGCGTTGGCGTCAAGTGTTGCCATTGCGCGAGCTCATCGAAGAAGGCCTGCGTGAAGCCAACGCCCAAGTGCGCCCGATTGCGGCCGAACTCATCATCAAAGCGACGCCGGTAACTGAAGTCGACTATGAATACAACAAACGCCAACATACGCTAACGATTGTGGGCTTTCCCAATACGGTGCGTGGCGATTGGTCGATGTACGACATCGAACGGATTTTGTTGTACGCCACGGTGGCGGTGCTGGCCCTGGCAATCGTGGTAATGGCTTTGGTGGTGCGCAATTAAGCAATTAGACGTGTAATTGTTGGGTGACCCAGCGTAACCACGCATAGACGGTGGTGGCGCGGCGGCGCTGGGTGGTGTGATTGTAGGCTCCTAATTGGGGGTGCGATTGCATCTGCGTGAAAATAAAATCTTTGGTCGGGACGGCCTGTTGCGTTACCAAAAATCCCGCCATGGCATAAAAAAACGGTGTGGTAAATAACGCCGTAATCAGTTGGATTTTTTGATGGTGTGGTGTGGCGCGCACAAATTGTGTCCCAGACGGAGTAATCTGTTTGTGGGCATCGAGCAACCCCAACCAGCGCCCCGCATTGGCATAATAGTCGGTTTGGCGTTTGTCATACCCCAAAAACTCCGTGATTTCGCTGGTGGTGAGCGGGGCGCGGGCTATTTTTTTGACCAAATCAATAACCAACAACAAATTATCTGCTTGGGGGAATGGGATATCGACAAATGTGCTGGCCTGCGCTGGTTGCGTCTGGTGCCAAATTTGGGCGAGGTCGGCGAAGGTGAGGGGTGTGGTGTCGATGGTATAGGCGTAGCGTGTACTCACCGTCAACGAATTAAAATCGTGGGGGTCGTTGACGGTAAAGCGAGTAATAAAAAACGTATAGTTGCTGTAAATCACCGACAGTGGAATGATGGGTTTGGGGGTCAAGGTCTGGGCAAAGCGGTACGGGTAGTAGAGTTGGCGAATGTTGAGTTCGCTGACGGGGCGGTTTTTGGCTTCACACAAAAAAACCTGCGTGCTAGTTTCGTAGCCGGCATCGATTTCGATTTGGGCATTGTCGACGGTAATAGTGGCATGCCGTGGTGGAGTGGTGCGGGCGATGGTGAACTGGAAATGGCCCGAGGCGCGCCGGCCTTGCAGAGTGGAATAGACATGGGTATCGCCACAGATCTCGGCCCAGACGCCACTATTGCGCAAAAAAAGCAAGGCCTCGGCTTCGCTATGCAAGTCGTGGGACTGCAAGGTGTCGAGCTGGGGGATGCGGATGGGTTGCAGTGGCGTGTCGTGGTTGGCATAATCGAGCGCTTGGAAGGTAGTATAGGGTCCGATGGTATAACTACCACGACTAATGGGCAAAATCGTCAGATTATGGCTGCGGAAAATCGGTGGCAGGTTATGCGATTCGTCGAATTTGGCCATCAAGCGCGCCTCGCGTACGGTATTGATTTGGCGGGCGCTGATTTCGAATGAGCCGTATTGGGCGACATGGTCGAGGATGGCGTGGCGCTCAAATAGGAGTTGCCAACTATCGTTGATGGAAAGCGGCTTGTTCATCGGCGTCACCAATTACGAATCAATACTTCGTTGACGCGCCCTCGTCCGGTGTGTTGTGAATTAATCGCCCGATTGGCGGTGACAATCGCAATCGAGTAGTCGGCATAGAGCTCGTGCATCAAGGGGGTATCGGCGTTGCTGAGTAGGCAGTAGACTCCTTGTTGGCTGAGGGTGCGGTAGGTGGCGGCCAAGGAGATTTGGTCGGCCTCGCTAAAGCCATCGGCATGATAGCTGGTGAAGTTTTGTTTGTTGGGGCTGTGGTAGGGTGGATCGAAATAGACCAGACTTCCCGGCGGTACATTGGCAAGTGCGGCGTGATAGTCGGCGTGCAAGATGGTAATGGGATTGTGGTTGAGGTAGTGATGGATGGCGCGCAGGGTGGGCTCATCACAAATCAACGGGTCGCGATAGGTGCCCACGGGCACATTGAAGTGGCCACTACGATTGACGCGGTACAAGCCGTTGTAGCAAGTTTTGTTGAGATAAATCAGCCGGGCGGCTTTGACCACCGCGGGTTCGCTGGCATATGTTGTAGATTGGTCGCTAGCACGGATTTGATAGTAGTATGTGGCGTTGTGGTGGTGGGTATGGTGGTGGAGTAATGTGATTAACTCCTCGATTTCGTCGCGAATAACGGTGTAGGTGGTAATTAATAATTCGTTTTTGTCGCAAATAATCGCATTGTGTGGGTGTAGGTCAAAAAAAGTGCCCCAGCCCCGATAAATGGTTCAATGTACCGTGGGAATTGGGAATTGGGAA
>CAISXI010000410.1 GCA_903889425.1 uncultured Roseiflexaceae bacterium
ACCTATTGCTGGGGGAATGGCGCTGAAGGCCAACTCGGCAACGGCACCACATCTGATGGCACAGGTGAATTGTTTATTAAAGTCCCTGTGGCCGTCACCATGCCAGCGGGTGTATTGTTCTCTGCAATCGAGACCGGTTATTATCACACCTGCGCCGTAACCACGACAGGTACTGTCTACTGTTGGGGGTACAACTACTATGGTCAACTTGGTACCTGTGACTCCGTGAGGCGTACTGTGCCTACGTTGCTCGGCATTGCCTGTGTTCCTGCGAGTACCAGTACCGTGACCAAAACTGCGACCAAGACGAATACGCCGACCCGTACTGCGACACCAACGCGTACCAGTACCAGCACTCAAACATCAACAGCCACACGGACCCCCACCAAAACAGCGACACCGCCAACCTTTGCATGGGGGAGTTTCACGAATGTTAATGCGGGTGCGTTTAATAACTGTGCGATTGCCACTGGCGGGGCCGCCTATTGTTGGGGCAACAACATCTTTGGCCAACTCGGCGATGGGACGGTTATCTCGAGTGGGAATCCGACTGCGGTCAATATGCCTGCGGGAGTGACTTTTGTCACCATTTATCCTGGCATGACCCACTCCTGTGCCCTGACTGCCAGTGGTGCTGCCTACTGTTGGGGTGGCAATATGTTTGGGCAACTAGGGAATGGCAGTCTCATCGAAAGAGCTACCCCGGTGGCCGTGACCATGCCTGAAGGCGTGACATTTATCTCGATCACGGTAGGCATCTATCATACCTGTGCCATTACTGCGAGCGGTGATGTCTACTGTTGGGGTTCCAATCGATTGAATCAACTCGGCAACGGCATGACGACTGACAGCACCATACCGGTACTCATTACCATGCCGGCTGAGATTACGTTTACGTTTATTGCCACCAGTGGCTACAGCACCTGTGGGCTTACATCCATTGGCACCGTCTATTGTTGGGGATACAACGCCTTTGGGCAACTGGGTAATGGTACGACCACTGATAGCGCCACCCCGGTAGCAGTGACGATGCCCACTGAGGTAACCTTTACTTCGATAAGTGTGAGTCGCTATGATGTCTGTGCCCTTACCGCAGAGGGGATTGCCTACTGCTGGGGGTGGAACGCCACCGGGCAGCTCGGGAATGGTACAACCACCAACGCAACCACTCCTACCATCGTGACGATGCCTACTGGAGTCACGTTTAGCTCCATTAGCGCCGGCTGGAGTCATACTTGTGCGCTGACCAGTAGTGGTGTGGCCTACTGTTGGGGGCAGAATAGCGGGCAGATTGGTGATGGTACCATCATTAATCGCCTTGTCCCCGTACTGGTTATGATGCCTGTCGGCACCATCGTTGTCGACATCGGTGCTGGCGCAAGTCACACCTGTGCCCTTGCGGCAAATGGGATTGCCTACTGCTGGGGCAACAATCCCAACGGAGAACTCGGGTTGTGTAATTGTGTCGCAAATATCTCGCCGGCGATGGTCGGTATGCCGTGTACTCCAAGTAGCACGAATACGCCAACCACTACCGGGACAGCGACGGCAACCAATACCCGTACTGCTACTAATACCCGTACGGAAACAAACACACCAACGGATACCCGCACCGCGACGGATACCCGCACCGCGACGGATACTCGTACTGCAACCAACACCC
>CAISXI010000411.1 GCA_903889425.1 uncultured Roseiflexaceae bacterium
CGTTTTTGACATGAACTGCTTGTTTGGGCATGATGATGCCTTTCATTGGTAGTAGTTGCGTGTATCGGTGTGATTACAATGTTGATTATACCAATACTCTGTCACACGCTTCTTTCTTTGCACCCTACCGGTATGGAATAGTGGCGTTTGGGCGCAAGAGCGACCGCCAGCGTCATTGCAATGGCGCTAGCGGTACAGTGTAATCTTTTTGGTTTTTTGAAAAACGTTAGACGAGCAACACCACAAACGGCGTATTGTCGGCTGACATGACGGCGTATTCAGGAAAAAAACCGGCTCGTTGCCAGGCTGCCAACGCCGCCAAATGCATGCTGGGGATGCTCGCACGCAGGCGCTTGTCTGGGTGGAGTTTTTGGGCATGGGTAACTACTTGTGTGATAAAGCCATAGCCTCGGCGTTGCCCCAACAAATCGGGGTGTAATCCCGCCAACACATCAATCGCATTTGCTTGGTAATGGATACCTGGCGTCTGCGCGCTGGTGCCAATGATGGCAAATCCGGTTAATTCGTGTTGGGCATCGCGTACTTGCCAATACCCGGTCTGTGGTTGGCATACCCACTGTTGCTCAAATGGATCATCACTAAAGTTGTAGCGTGCCATGATTCCGGTATATTTCCACGCTTGCATTTGACTCACCGTCGTACTATCAACGGCGTGGAGCGATAGCGCAGGGATTTGTATGACTGAGCGTACTGACATAATGTGTGCACACCATAACTTGTGGAGAAACATTTACTTGTCCGTCAGTGTATCATTGCCTATAGCACTCTACCCTACTGATTGGTTACACAACGATAACGAAAGGATGAAACACCGATGACACTCCTTGACATGACCGAAATTGGGCGTACCATGATTAATTATCACTTTAAATCAATAGTGGTGACAAGCAATAACACAACTCGGTGATGACGCATTTTGTGCAAATAATTCGTATTTAAATTGGCGCTATTCGCAATCACATGATACATTTAACGCGCATTGATAGTGCATGCCTCTAGGGCTTGCAACGGTATCCTCGTGATACGTTTACAAAGCTTAATTCTTTAGATTCTGCAATAATTTTGTCCAGACAATCCAATTACCCCAACAGGCTGTGACAATTTTGTGTAATGGGGTGTGGTAATGGGATGTGCGTGATTTGCAGGCGATTGCGCCTGGCAGGGGGGAGTCGCGTTGGTGGGGTTTGCATCATTTGACCACCCATGGTGTTGACCAGCGTAGCCACGTGTGGCGATTAATTCATGACGCAAATGGTGTTATATTTGCGCAAGACATAATTGTCTATTTATGACAAAAAAACCGCATATAATATTAGTATTGAATTCGAGGGAACAAAATGCAATTACCAAACGTCGGCATAGGAAGATAGTAGTTGCATTTCGATATTTGCCTATGAAGGGTTGGTTGTTATGGTGTTACGCGTACAAATAAAAACTTTGATGGCATGGGTGTTGTTGCTGGCATTGCTGGTACCAACATTTGTGTCTGCTCAAGAAAGTGATATCAGTGCCGTAACTGATACGACCCCCTATACTGATCAAATGGTAGTAACCCTCAATAGTACGGCAACGCGCTCTGTCGTCGATACGGCGTATTGGCGGCAATTTGGTGATACCGCGCAACGTAGTGGTCTGGCTCGTGCCAGTTATAAACGCCCCATAAGTGACACGCAGCACGTACTCAAGGTCGAACGATTTATCAGTCAAGCAGAAGTCGTACAACTCCAAACTGCGTGGCTGAGTATTGCTGATGTGGCGAGTGTTGAACCAGACGTCATCGTCCAAATCACGGCGGTACCCAATGACCCTGAATATCCCAGCCAATGGCACTACTTTTCGCCATCAACACCAGTTGGTGGTACCACCTATTATGGCGTCGATGCGATTGGTGCCTGGAACC
>CAISXI010000412.1 GCA_903889425.1 uncultured Roseiflexaceae bacterium
ATGTGCCCTATCGCGGCTCCCCGCCTGCGCTGAATGATCTGGCTGCCGGACAATTGCCCATCGACGTAGTTTTCGATGAGGCCGTTGCTCGGAGTCATCACACACGCCAAATGGTGCCAGTCGCCATCATTGACATCGATACCGCCGGTGGCAACTGCACTATTGATGGCACATGCGAGTTTGCCGGTATTGATTGTCATTGTAAATTGATTTAGGTTATTCCTAATGCCAATGCTCTGCATAATGTTGACATTACTATCGGTCGTACGCACCCATATGCTCACCAACGTGTTGGAGGGGAGACGGGGCAACAAAAACGCCACCGAAGTCAACGCATTAGTACGGCCTGCATTCACATGGACGGCTTTGTTTTGCACGCCATCAGCGACTTCATCAACACACACAGGCATGCTGGTGACACAGCGCATGGCGGTACTCAAGCGCCAACGCGCTGATTGGAACGTGGTTACGTCGTCAAATGTCTGCTTAAATATCTGCGTATTATTGAGCAACGGGGTAGCGGTACGGGTATTACTCGCAGTGCGTGTAGATGAAGCGGTCCGAGTTGATGGCAACATACGGGTACTACTCGGAGAACGTGTGGGGATGGGTGTCTTGGTTGAAGTAATACTACGGGTCGCAGTCGCAGTCGCCGACATCGTCGCAATTGGCGTGCTGCTTGGCGTCAGCGTAATACTTGGCGTCAGCGTAATACTTGGCGTCAGCGTAATACTTGGCGTCAGCGTGATTGTTGCGGTGGGTGCCACTGCCGAAATAGCTTGGACAGACTTGGACGCATTGGTAATACCTACGCCACACGTGGTAGCACCACAGGCATTGGCACTAGAATCACTCGGAAACGCCGTCAGGTTACTCGCCCCCGTTAAATATTGACGAATCGTCGCCACCGACGCATTGGGCAATAACCCATACAGCAATGCAGCCACACCAGCCACATGGGGGGAGGCCATACTCGTGCCTTGCATATTACCGTAGTTTGGGGTGGCAGTGTCGATAGTGGTGGTCCCGTTAAACCAGGTCGAACGCACGCGACCACTTGCCAAATTGCCGCCAATAACTGCATCACCACCAGGGGCGGCAATATCGACCACACTACCATAGTTACTATAGTACGAGCGTTTGCCCGTCGCTCCTACGGCTGCCACGGTCACTGCACCAACACAATTGGCTGGGGTAAATTGTGCGGCGGGCATGTTACTATTGCCGGCAGCCACCACTACCATCGTACCGGCATTGGTCGCTGCGGTAATTGCATCGGCATAATAGCTCGGACACGTTGCCGAACCACCACCAAGGCTGAGATTAATCACATTGGCTTTGACCGCTACTAACGGCACGCCAGCGACGGGTAAGCGGGCCGCCCAGCGAATCGCATCGACGATATCACTACTATAACCCCCGCCTTTTCCCAATACGCGCCCAATCAACAACCGTGCATCACCAGCAATCCCGGCGACACCCATGCCATTGTTGGTAACCGCCGCAATGGTACCAGCCACGTGCGTACCATGCCACGAACTCGAGCCCCCATTATAAAAATCACCTTCGTCACGGGCATTGTTGTCACGGGTATTGCCATCACCACCCATGGTGGCGTCATTGACAAAATCATGTTGTCCGACGAGTTTATTGCCGGTCACCATCCCACCAACTTGGGATAATCCCAAGTCAGGATGGGGAGTAATGCCGGTATCTAATACGGCAACCACAGCACCGTTACCCGTCGCACCTTGGTTCCAGGCACCAATCGCATCGACGCCATAATAGGTGGTACCACCAACTGGCGTTGATGGCGAAAAGTAGTGCCACTGGCTGGGATATTCAGGGTCATTGGGTACCGCCGTGATTTGGGCGATGACGTCTGGTTCAACGCTCACCACGTCAGCAATACTCAGCCATGCGGTTTGCAATTGAGTAATTTCGGCAAGACTGACAAACCGTTCCACTTTAAGCACGTGCTGCGTCTCACTTATGGGGCGTTTATAACTGGCACGAGCCAAACCACTGCGTTGCGCGGTATCACCAAATTGGCGCCAAAACAAAGTATCAACCGCTGAGCGGGTCACCGAGCTTTTGAGGGTTACCACCATTTGATCGGTATAGGGGGTCGTATCAGTTACGGCACTGATATCACTTTCTTGAGCAGACACAAATGTTGGTACCAGCAATGCCAGCAACAACACCCATG
>CAISXI010000413.1 GCA_903889425.1 uncultured Roseiflexaceae bacterium
AGGAGTGTTGGTAGGGGTGTTGGTAGGAGTGTTGGTAGGAGTGTTGGTGGGAGTGTTGGTATTGGTGGGGGTATTGGTAGGAGTGTTGGTAGGAGTGTTGGTAGGAGTGTTGGTAGGAGTGTTGGTAGGGGTGTTGGTAGGAGTGCTGGTATTTGATGCTGTCATGGTTGCGGTATTATTTGGTGTATTGGTGGGTGTATTGGTGGGCGTATTGGAAGGAGTCAACGTATACGCAATATTTGTTATCGTAAATGAACCAGTAACTGCTGATGCAGATGCCCATAACGTACCGTTATTCATACCGCCTGTTTGTGATGCGACTAAGGTACACGTACCCGAACCCACTAGGGTGATAATACTGCCAGCACTCACGGTACATACACTCGGTGTCGATGACGTAAACGTCGCAGCTAAGCCTGACGTTGTCGTCGTGACATCATTTGCATCAAATGGGGCACTCGTATAACTCGCCGATTTGTTTTTGGTGTTGTTTAATGAATTTGCATTAAACGCGATTGTTTGGGCAGTACCTTGTGAAATATTATCAATCCAAAAGGTCGCACCCGATGCCCTACCACCAGAGGCGTCAAATGTACCATTTACAAACACAAAACGATACCCGTATTTGCTGGTTGGGATAGTAATATTCGCGTTTTGCCAACCACTGACGTTTTTCCCGGTGGTATCAAGTATTTCGTATTGTGTACATGTCGTTGTATCAAGCAAATAGCCAAGTACCGCAAAATCATCAGATCCTGCAGCCGAAAACCAATTCAACGTAATTAATTGCCCACTAATCCCATAAAACATATCGCTATAAAGCGCTGGTCCATGGGCTACGTGATACGTCGTACCATTGCCACTTCCCAATACTAATTGCACCGCATTTGTACCAGCGGGCGGTAATAATCCACCAGATGCGCTAGTAACCACTGATGTCGTAAATCCGGTGAATGTACCTGCATCTCCATCTTGTGTCGGCCGCGAACCACCACCACCAAACTGCAAATAATTCGTGGTGTCTTGCGATGTACAGCCACCAATCGAGGTAACCCCCAAATCAATCCGCTGATTCATAACGGTCCAATTTGTGAGTCCATTTTCAAAACTACCATTTTGTAAAATTGGAATAGGAGTTGGTGAAATTATTTGGGTGTATGTCGGTGTTAGCGTGATGCTTGGAGTCAACGTATCAGTAGGTGTATTACTCGGCGTCTCCGTATCTGTTGGCGTATTGGTGGGCGTGTTCGTGCGTGTGTTGGTAAGCGTGTTGGTGGGAGAATTGGTCCGGGTATCCGTGGGCGTGTTGGTAGGGGTATTGGTGGGGGTATTGGTGCGGGTTGGCGTGAGTGTATTAGTGGGGGTATTGGTCCGGGTATCCGTGGCGGTATTGGTGGGAGTATTGGTGCGGGTATCGGTTTTGGAAGGAGTATAGGTAATCGTGGGTGTTGATGTGGCGGAGGGGATTGGTGATTTGGTGAGGGTAGGTGAACCGAAATTAAACTCAATCGACGATGCGCCGATACTATTAATCATACTGCTCGGGACTAACGATGATATGCTCGCAGACGAAATACTCACGGTGCCTGGTGATGGTAACCGTACCGGAATCGTGAGATTGCAGCTGGTAAATGCCGCGACATTTACTCCTGATACCGTAATGGTGGAAGCACCCGTTACCGCTGTAATACTCCCGCCACACCCATTGGTGACACTGGCAGCGATGACCATGGGTGACGGAAGTGTGAATGTATAGCCAATTCCCGATGTCGCCGTACTATTACTATTGGTGATTAACAAGCTCAAATTGGCACTGGTAGTAACGATGGCTGCAGAAAAAGCCGCTTCGATGGTGGTGGATTGTTGATTACTAAATTGTTCATTTTCGGCGATATATTCCCCAGGAGTGCTCCCCAAATTCCATTGCACACTGATACCGGCATCATGGGTGCCGGTATTGACGGTGTTGGGCACATCACCACCACTCCCCCAATAACTACTCGGGGTGTTGTAGGCACCGACAAAGGCCGAACTAAACGGCCGAGCTCCGGCTTCGCGAATCCCGAGGAGATAACGTGAGTTTTGTTCGATTTCCATCGCACTTATCACCGGCGAGGTCATTTTCATGCCATTGGCACTATCACTTTGGCCAGGGGCGGCATCGCCACCTTTGTAGATTTTGACAGCGGCAGTATTGCCAGTGGGAATCGTGGTGGTGAATTTTTCACGATAAAACTTATTGGGGTAGGCATAGGAAATTTCGCGGTCAAAAATATAGGTAAGGGCACCGATTGTTTTGGTATAGCGAATCAAAATATAGGCATTTCCCGTGCCGGTGGTATTGTTTTCGGTATCATAGGTGGCGCTCCCACTACGCGCCAAGATTTCGACGTTGGTCCACGTCGAATTTGCCGACCCATATCCTTGCGACATCGAAGTGCTGCCAATGGCCACCCCCCACCCCCAGTTTGCGCCATCAACGCCACAACAAAACTGTGTTTTGCTGCCATAAAAAAAATGCTCAGCAGCATTAAACGACGCCCGAATCCCATCGCTGCCATTGGCGATATTGCCACCGCCACGATTAATCCAGATTGCCACACCATCTTGATTGGCTGCCTTGACGACGGTTGCCGGTGACAATACCGTCGTACAAAGAAGTACGCAGATTAGTAGTGGTGTAAGTAATTTATTGAATAATGTCGGCATCATTAGTGTATCGTCACTAGATTATGGTCTTATCTATTATTTTGTATTGAAATTACAAATTTCCCTAACTTATAATAACATGTTTAATCCCGCTAATCACTGGAAATTACATTGATGATTTCACAATCGCGAAATCATTAGTATAGAAATTTTTGCGTAAAACACGTATTATGTGGTAAAAGCTAACATTAAATATATATTTTTGTATTAGTTCATCAGTTTTTTATAAATAATCGAATATATAAAAAATTACGATACTATGACAATCCGTCGTATTTCTAATACTACTATATGTAGTATATTTTTGACATACAAAAATCATCATTGCAATATATTTTATTGCAGTGATGACTTTGAATAACGGCACAGAAAATGTGGAATTGTTGCTGTTTCGTACGGTGGCCATACTCGGTGCAAGCCTATGGATTGGTTATTGGCACGGCTACAGCGCGCTCCTCGAGCTATTGATGGCATTGGTTGTGTTGGCACTGGGGGGAGTGGTGTGGTTGGTGCGCTTGCCACATCCCCGCCATGGTAGCGTGGTTGGCGGGGATGTACCCGATTAATCGCTCTCTTCAAGGGCATAGATTTGGGCGACGGTCTGCCTGCGTGCTTTCTCGAGACGTTGCAGGCGGCGGTTGAAGTTGGTGAGGGCGATTTGTGCGAATTCGTCGAGTGATAATCCAAATGGCATGACAGGGTAAGCGGCAAAAATCTCGGCGATGATGTCCATGGCGATGGGGAAGAGCTCGTTGAGGCGCTGTTCGATGGTCTGCCACGCCCGTGAATCTTGGGCGATGAGACGACTCAACAAAAAGATACCGTAGGCGATATGGCGCGATTCGTCGCGCTTGAGCATGGTGATGCCGTGTTGGATGCCCGGCATCAGATTGTTGCGTGCGAGTGCGGCAAAATAGGCTTCGTAGCCTGTTTCGGCGAGTACACCCTCGACAATCATGTTGTACGTCGCAGATGCCCGCGCCTGAGCGTGGATGCTACTGTCGCTGGTTAAGGCGTGCATGGCGCGTGGTAATTCGTCGCCAAACAGGCGCTGATAAGCGGGGGTATGGTAGTGGCTGAGGTCGCCCGTGTGTTGCATGACGGTGGCAATGACCCCGTTCGCAAAAAAGTCGACGTGTTTGGCCTCTTCCCATAAAAAAGTTGTCAAAAAGAGCTCTTCTTCGAGGCGCCCTTCACGGGCAATCACCTGAATCAGAGGCAATAAATCGAGTGTGACACTCTCTTCACCTGCCACAAACAGACTCGTGAGGCGGCGCAGTACGTCTTGTTCGTCATCAGTGAGGCGCTGCCAGTCGCTGATATCTTGACGGTAGTCAATGTCGTCGGGGTTCCAGATACCGAGGCGTTTGGCCTTGCGAAAGAGTTGCATGGCGGGGTGCTGTTGCTGTAACCCACCAGCCCGGGTCGTGATAAATGTGCTGGCAGGGGTGGTCACCACATCCACAGACGGCGGCGGTGGTGGGGCATCGACAGGCATCAGCGTAAAGGTGGTCGGCACTTGTGCGACCTCCGCCACCAATGCTTTGGCGGCGGCGGCATGCATGGCGAGGGTTGTGAGACTGCCTTTTTTGAGCAGTAACTGCCGTTGCATGATGGCCACGATCGGGTCAACTTGACTCGTCAGTACCCGTTGCCACGTTGCAAGTGAAGCTGCTAGCACAAATGACACTTGTGCCAAGTCTGTGGTGGTGCCGATACGCGCTTCATTACATTGCCCGGATTGCAAATCGAGGTAAATCATCTGATCGGGTGCATCAGGTGTCACGAGTACGAGGAGCAGTGGCCAATGCCAATGTTGGCCTGCTTGTCGATAGGTGCTGCTCTCGCGTAGTTGATTTGCACAGGCATCAACCCATGCTGGACTAAACGCACGATATGCCATGATATTCCTCCTTTAGTTCGCATGCACGACTAAGGTACGTTGTGTTACGCGCGAACGTAGGCATCAATAAAACAGGGTGAATTGAGTCGTTGGTTATGCTTCCCAACAAAATTCAAACGTAAAGTGGTACTCGTGGTCGTGGAGCTG
>CAISXI010000414.1 GCA_903889425.1 uncultured Roseiflexaceae bacterium
ACCGCGACCGATTTAATCGCCCCTACGATGGCCGGCCCACGTTTCGTCGCAACCGACGTTCCGTCACGGGCGATTTCCGGTCGCAACCGCGACTGATTTAATCGCCCCTACGATGGCCGGCCCACGTGAATCGCAACCGACGGTAATCGCCCGTACGTTCTTTGGCGGTATAATGCAAC
This sequence comes from uncultured Roseiflexaceae bacterium, assembly GCA_903889425.1. Lineage (GTDB taxonomy): Bacteria > Chloroflexota > Chloroflexia > Chloroflexales > Roseiflexaceae > UBA965. Next base: position 180 of record CAISXI010000414.1, read on the forward strand.
ATGGTATCCGTATGAAATGATAGATCTGTAGCGTCTCATGAAAAATACCTCGTTTTCTGCCATCAATGCCATCATTACCACTATCATTCGTCGGCTGTTGGCGCAACCGTTCCTCTTATTTGTGATTTGGCTGGGATTCACAGTGGCAATTGCGCTGACGGTGAGTATCCCCGTCTATGCCGAAGCAGCCGGGTATCGTATGCTGATTAGCGCCATTAGCGCCAAAACCGACCAAGGCAACAATCTACCACCGTTTTCACTCATTTTTAAATATGGCAGTGCCAGCACCAAACCCATCAGCTACGATCAATGGCTCCAAGCCGATTATTTGATGGCCAATTTACGTGGCTACGGCATCGATTTGCCACCACCGCCCACAGTGCGCTATGGCGCCAGCGAAAAGCTCGAAATCCGCTTCCCTGACTCCAAACCCATCACGCCGTCGATTACCCGAGCACGCATCGGATTTTTGACCGACTTCGAAAACCACATCCGGCTCACCTATGGTCGTATGCCTGCCGTCTGGGATGGTACCGGCCCGCTAGAAGTCCTGGTCGCAGAGAGCCTAGCCAACAAAAGCACCATCCTGATCGATGATCAGTTTTTGGCGCACAAACGAGGTGGCAGATACGGCCTCGATGTCACCGTCAAAATCGTCGGACTCTGGCAAGCCCGCAACGACAACGACCTCTATTGGTTTACCCCCGCCGCCGCTTATAGCGACGTCTTTTTTGTGCCCGAAATCACCTGGAAAAACCTCGTCCACCGCCCTCCCGCCGAATTCGTCGAACAAGCCGGCTGGTACGCCGCCTATGACGGCACTGGCGTGCAAAGCAACAAAACTGCCGCCTTGAGCACCGCTATCACCACCGTCAACAGCGAAATGGGCCAGCTCTTACCCGGCATCGACCTCTACAAATCGCCCCTCGATCAGCTCGCCCGCCAACGTGATGAAGTACAAAAATTAACCGTAACGTTGCTCTTGTTTGGTGTGCCATTGATTGGACTCCTACTTGCGTTTGTCTGGCAAATCACGGGGTTATTGGTTGCCCGTCAAGAACTCGAAATCGCTGTGCTCCGGAGCCGAGGTGTCACCCGCGCCCAATTACTCGGCATGTCGCTGTGCGAAGGGCTGTTTGTGGCCACTAGTGCCCTCGTCGCTGGCGTGCCGCTATCACTGTTGTTTGCGCAGGCAATTGCGTTGACGCAATCATTCTTGCGCTTCGATACCCTCAATGTGCCCACGCCACAGCTGATGCCCCAAAGCTGGTGGCATGGTGCCATCATCGCATCATTCGCCATCCCGGCATTGCTCTTGCCAGCCATCTCATTAACGAAAAACACCATCGTCACGTTACGTCAATCACAAGCCCGCAACAATCGCCCCAGCTGGGTCAGTCGATTGTATCTCGACGTACTACTCCTTATCCCCGCCTGGTACGGCTACCAGCAACTCGCGTTGGGTAAATCCCTCGCCGTACCAGGCGTCAACGATGCCCAAGCCCTCAACAATCCCTTCCAAAATCCACTGTTGTTGTTAGCACCGGCGCTCTTTATCGGCGCAACGAGTCTGCTATTGATTCGCATCTTCCCCGCACTCATCCGCATCATCGCCAATCTCATCCAAAACATCCCCGGAGTTGCCTTAATTTCGTCGTTACGTCAACTTTCACGCAACCCTGGCACACTACGTGGCCCAACGTTGTTACTGATACTCACGATTAGCTTGGCAACGTTTACGGCGTCGATGGCCCGCACCCTCGATCAATACAGCATCGACCGTGCCAATTACCGTAGCGGGGCCGACTTCCGCATGTTACCGCGCACCTTGACGGTCACGAGTGCCGACATTGCTGGCGATGTCCCCAACCTACCCAACCCCGACTTGTTACAAGGTGGGGGTACACTCACGAGTACGAGTGGAGAACAGTCGGCCAGTATTTCGCTGGATTATTTATATGTACCACTCGACGACTTCAAAATGGTCAATTCTATCACCGCGGTCACCAATGTGGCCACCAACAATGTCAATTTCATCGTCAACGGCAACGACAGCAAAGGCATCTTGTATTCGATTAATCCGTCGTCGTTTACGAGTGTGGTGGCGGCGACATGGCGCAACGACTACGCAAGTACGTCGCTCGGCGAAATCATCAACCAGATGTCAACCAGCATGGATCAAGCCATCGTGTCGACTAAATTTGCCGCCGCCAGCAATCTGCGGGTGGGCGATCGCTTTACGGTGGTGGCCGACTTCCTCGGTACCCGCACTGAAATCTCGTTGACCGTTGCGGCCATCATCAGCTACATGCCCACCTTGTACAACGAAGGTCCAGTGTTTGTGATGGCGAATTATGCCTATATTTCGGACGAGCTCAATGGCCTCTACCCCTACGAAATTTGGTTGCACAGCAACGGCAAACCCGACGAAGCAGCGGTCCAAGCAGCCGCCTACCGCAATAGTCTGCAGGTGATGCCCTATACTCCCCAAGCCTTTATCAAAGCCGATATTTTGCAACCGCAACGCCAAGGCTTATTTGGCTTACTGTCGGTAGGCTTCCTTGCCACCGGTGGTATGTCGCTGATTGGCTTGATGGCGTATACATTGTTGGCGTTGCGCAAGCGCAGTGTCGAGCTCGGGGTACTGCGCGCAATTGGCATCAGTCAACAATCGCTACGCAGCATTTTGACCATAGAACAACTGATTACCATTGGCTTTAGTACCATTAGTGGGATTGCAGTGGGGGTTGTCACGAGTAGCATGTACCTACCCTTCCTCAAAGTCCAAGACGGCACCTACCCCAACACCCCACCATTCCTGGTGCAGTTTGCCCAAACCGACATCACGCTAATCGCCGTCACTGCCATGATTCTGATGGCGGGAATCGTCTTGCTTGAGTTATGGATCGTGCAACGGATGCGCATCGGTGAGGCAGTCAAACTTGGTGAGGCCGTCTAATGTATGGTACTATGCGCACAGTTAATGCGACGTAATATTATTTTGACGCATATTTAGAGGATTGAGTTATGACATCTCCACGCCCAACCCCCAAGTTCGTCGGCGTCGATACCTATCGCGACGGCCAAGGACGCTACAGTGTGCGCTTCCCCTCAGATTGGCACCAATTCGACATCGATTTTGGTCGCGATGGGCGCTTGTTTTCGCCTTCAGCTACCAACACCCACACCTATGTAGCAATTTGGATCGACCAATTACAATTTACTGCCGAAGCCAACGACGCCACCGATTTGGCCGAAGCCTTTGAAAAAGGCCTCATGCAGCTCCCTGCCTGCACCATCCTCGAGCGCGCCGACGCCGTGATTGGCAACCTCATCAAATTTGAGCGCTTTTATACCTTTGAAGAAAACGGCGTGACTCGTAAACGCAAAGTCTGGGCCATGTATGTCAACAAATGGTTGATGGTGCTCACCTATCAAGGTGAAACTGTCGACGAATGGGAACATTGGTACGGCATGGCCAATCAATCATTCCACCATTTCGTCATCCCCACCGAGCTGTGGTATGCCACCGACCGTGACATCAACGGCGCCGGTACCCCCGTACCCGCCAAAACACCCCGTGGTAAAGCCAAAAACTAACCACAATTGGTGTGCATACGAAATCCCCGTCGCAATCCTGCGACGGGGATTTGTGTAAGTAGCTTAGGCGTGGTCGGCCCATGCCATATAATCGACGAACGACCCATTGAAGTAGACATGCACCACTTGGTTGAAGGTCACGCGATTAGCGGCATCAAAGACTTCGTCTTCGCCATCGCCATACGCCACCAACATGCCTCGTTCAGGGTGGTATTCGTCTTCGCCAGGGGGAATCACCAACGCCAACCACTTACCCGGGTAGCGCGATTCGATGGCATAGACATCCTCGACCGCACCGCGCTCGTTCATCCCGGTATAGGGGCAACCACAGCCACAATCGGGACCACAATCATTCCCAGGCGTGCCACACGACATCGTCGTGCCACCATGGTCTGCAGTGGTTAAGCGAATTACAACTGGCATTTGCAGGCCCTCATCTTACATGTGAATAGCCGCACCCTCAGCAGCAGCATGAGCGGCTTCGCCCAAGGCTTCGTACAGGGTGGGGTGCGCATGAATCGTGCGCATCAACGATTCGGCGGTGGCCTCGTGTGACAAAGCCAAGGCGCCTTCGGCAATTAATTCGGTGACTTTGGGACCAATCAAGTGCATCCCCAACACGGCGTCGTATTTCTTCTCGGCGACGATTTTGACGAAGCCTGAGCGTTGGCCGAGGATGGTGGCTTTGCCGTTACCGGCAAACGAAAACTTACCGACTTTGACATCATACCCTTGTTCGCGGGCTTTGGCTTCGGTCAAGCCCACGCTAGCAATCTCGGGGGTGCAGTAGGTACAGGATGGGATGATACCGTAATTGATGGCTTTGGGGTTGTGGCCGGCAATTGCTTCGGCGGCCAAAATCCCTTCGGCCGAAGATTTGTGAGCCAACCACGGCGTGGTAATGGCACAGTCACCAATGGCATAAACGCCTTCGGCGCTGGTTTTCATCATGGCATCAACCTGCACAAACCCCCGTTGATCGAGCGTGACACCACGAGCTTCGAGGCCCATTTCTTTGGTATTGGGGACGATGCCGATGCCAATCAACGAGCGTTCGGCGTCGATAATGACTTCTTTACCACTCGCATCGGTAATCACCGCTCGCACGCCGTCGCCATGGTGGGCGACGTTTTGCAGTTTGGCGCCGGTCATAATCGTAATCCCGCGCTTGCTCAAAGCTTTGGTCAATTCCACGCTGATTTCTTCGTCTTCGTTGGGGACAATCCGGGGCAAGGCTTCGACCAAGGTCACTTTGCTGCCAAAGGTGCAAAACATCGAGGCAAACTCGACGCCGATAGCGCCGGCACCGACAATCAGCAACGATTGGGGGATGGTTTTCATGCTCAAGGCCTGCCACGACGACATGATGCGTTCGCCATCAAAAATCGCCCCTACTTGGGGGATCTCGCGGGGCTTGGCACCGGTAGCAATAATCGTATTTTTGGTGGTGATGGTCGACGCTACGCCATCAGCACCCGTCACCACCACGTTGCCACGATCGCCGAGGGCAGCGGCACCCATGATGACATCGACTTTATTTTTCTTCATCAAAAACGACACGCCTTGGGTCATTTGCTTGACGACGCCATCTTTGTTTTTGATCGAGGCATTCCAGTCAAGGCTGACACCAGTCGTGTTGACACCAAACTTGGAGCTCTCGTGGATTTCTTCGAGCAAATCGGCGGTATGCAACAAGGCTTTGGTGGGGATACACCCCACGTTCAAACAAACGCCACCCATCATCGAACGCTCGACAATCGCGACTTTCAATCCCAGTTGGGCAGACCGAATCGCCGATACATATCCGCCAGGTCCTGCCCCGACAATCACGACATCATATACTTGATCACTCACAATGTGCCTCTTTTACTTTGACCGAAACCGAACTCTATTCTACCACTATTATAAAATTAGCGTGAATTTTCCTGTTTTTGCGTGAAGTAATCTCTTTTTTGGAAAAAATACTCCGGCGCGACGTGAATCAGCCGGCACACAACTCCTCGGTGCGCTGGTTTTCGTGTGCGCTCCACGAATCGTGCACATACGACCATCCCATCCAACACCTATTCACGCCCGTGCCCTGATTTTTTTGCCAAAAACCAATACCACCATCACACCGGCACTTATTTGGATACCACCATCAGTTTATCGGTTCCCTCAGGCTGCGATTCTTCCATCATGGCGATTTGGCGGGCCACTTCGTCGACAGCGATGCGTTGCTTGCGATAAAGGTCCGATTCACTCATCGCCAAACGGTCGGCAGTATCGCGGATTTTGCGGCCTTGCAGAAAGCGCATCTCCAAAATATTGTACAGAATCGATTCATTGGCCGTCGTCGCCAAACTACTGTCCGGGCGGATGTTGTCGATGGCTTGGCGCAACACCAGTTGCAACGCTTTGGTTGAACTACCACCTTGGGATTCCCGCATCCGTTTGACTGATTTGAGTCCCAACAACGGACTATCGGATAGCTTGGGACCACCCCAATAGTGATTCAAGGCGTCACGCACCATTTGGGTAAATTCGGGCATCATGGCGACGTCGTCTTCGAGCGATTGCAGTGCGTCGGGGGTGGCCTGCTCGATGCGCGAGCTCATCTGTTGCAAGGTATTCATTTCGGGAGCCATAGTGCGCAAGGTGTCGATGAGGCGTTGTTGCATTGTCACCATCACCAAGGCATGTTCGACTTGGCGGGTCAGGGTGGCGACGAGTTGTTGCACGTCGGGGGCAGTAATGCGTTCATACTGATATAACCCCAACACCCCTACGATGTGGCCTTCTGGGTCACGCAACACGGCAATGCCATAGTCATTGAGAATGAGTGGTTGCGGGCTAGGGTGCGATTGCAAGCGAGTCATCAACGCTTCAAGGGGGATTTGGTCAAAGAGTTGGCGGATACGCCGGCGCCCACCGACGATCATTTTGACGGCATACACCCCAAAGTCATCGGGGGCGGCTACAAACGCCGAATCGCTCTGGGTGGCACCACACATGACCGTCAACGAGTTTTCGAGCAGGCGGCGCAAATCGGTCTGGGTAAAGGTGGTACGGGGCAGGGTACGCAAATAATCAATGTCTTCGTGGTCATTGGAATAGATTAGATTATCAAGGTAGGGACGGATCTGATTGACCAAAATTGGCATGATGACCGTCATCATCATAATCCCAAAGACAGCCCAGATTTCCGTGGGCAGACGAGAAATGGCCGCAAACACCGGTACAACCTGCAAAAACAAAATAATACTCACGCCGATAAATGGGCCATACAACCACCAGCGCAAAAAATCATGCTTGACGATGCGATCGGGCTGTGGCGAGCCTACAAACGTGGCACTATAGGCCGTCACCATCATAAATATGGCGGCGATGGGAGCAGCCACAATCCCGAGAATCAGGCTCATAGATTCGGGCAACAGATAGGCCGCTGGTAACAACGACAAAATCGGAAAGCTCAACATCAATGGACCGTACCAGCTGGCCACCATATAGGTCATGCGGCGCCGCAGGCTAGGAGTCAATACCTGTGCCCGTACCCGCCACAACAATACCCAGGCCATCGTGACAACCCCAAAGGCAAATACCGCCAACCACCCAAACAATGGTTGCGGGGTCAACGCCGGCACACCGCCAATCCGCATCGGTAATGACACTACTAGATCAGTCATCACCACACACAGCACACAGATCATACCAATGGCATAACTCACCCAGACTATCCACATGCGGGGTTTGACGATTTGCAGTTGGATGGCCAATGCCATCACCATGTGCAACATACTTGTGGGCACTAGCATGATGCCGAGCCACGACCAACGCAACAATATTTCTAAAATGATGAGATCATGGGCTACTTGGATCAGCACATCTGTCGTAACCGCCGTAAATACCCCAAATAACATAATCATCAAGGCGCGTGCCACTGCACCACCCCACGACCGAATGGTGAGATAGGCCCACAATGAAAATGTGACAATCAAGGTGACATTGCTAACCAGGCGATTGAGTTGATGGAGTAAATCAGGCAGCATTATTCACCTATCGTTGGCATACTCACCATTCCCATGGGCATCGAGTGAACTCTATTATACCAATCAAACGACTTGCACCGGCACCCTACATCGCCGCACACAGACAGACACATTGTTTATAATAATGATTACTTAGGGAGAACACCGCGGTGACGATCATTGTACAAAAAGGAATGTTATGAACCACATGCTCCGCACGGCACTATTGATGACGGTGATGACCGTATTGGTCGTTGTAATCGGGGGCAGCATCGCTGGTCAAGGTGGCGCCACCCTTGGCGTCATCATCGCCATCGTCATGAATTTGCTTTCGTATTGGAATAGCGACACGTTGGTGCTGGCGATGACCGGCGCTCGTCCATTTGGGGCAGGTGATAACCCAGCCATACCGCAACTGGTGGCAGATTTGGCGCAACGCGCCCAAATCCCTACCCCCAAAGTCTATATTGTCGAAAGCACCGAGCCCAATGCCTTTGCCACCGGGCGCGACCCTGAGCACGGGGTAGTCGCCGTGACCACGGGCATCATGCGCACCCTCAATCACGACGAGCTGGCCGGGGTGATTGCCCACGAATTAAGCCACATCAAAAACCGCGACACGTTGGTGAGTGCAATTAGTGCGAGCATGGCGGGTGTAATTACCCAATTCGCCTATCTGTTGCGCTGGGGCACCCTGTTGGGGGGTAATCGCCAACGTGGTGGCACGAGCATGCTCTCATCGCTAGCGTTGATGATTGTAGCGCCACTTGCCGCCACATTAATCCAAATGGGCATTTCGCGCACACGTGAGTTTGCAGCAGACGAAGGCGCTGCCCAAATCACCGGCAAACCACTCGCACTCGCCGATGCTCTCACCAAAATCGATACCCAAGCCCACGCCACGCAGGCCACCACGATTGCCGCAAACCCGGCGACGGCCTCGCTCTTTATCATCAATCCGTTTAGTGGTGGGCTTGCATCTTGGTTTAGTACGCATCCTCCGACGGCAGACCGCGTAGCGCGCTTACATGAATTAGCCAAACAACAACCATAAAGCAAAAACCCACCCTCCGATGCGCGTAAGCACACCGGAGGGTGGGTTGTTTTATGCACGTACAATCATGAGTACTGCCACCGCAAACAAGATTTGCACAACGACGGAGGCACCCTGGAGCAAGCGGGCTACGAGTTTTTCGTAGCGGAAGCACAACATGGCGCCAAGCAAATTGACGCTCGTTACCCCGAGGGCTGCGAGTGGCAAAAAGAGCGCTTGATAGCGGGGACGGAGCTGGCTTGCATCACCAATGGCATCAAAGTGCATTTGAATGGTTTCGTTTAGGGTGGGGTAATACCACGCCAACAACCCAACTGCGAGGACATTGATAATGAGTGCCAAACCGAGCAACAGCGTACTACTATAGTCGTTCCAGAATGGCGTATTAAACCACGGACCATATTCGGTCTCGGGGATTAGACGTTTGGTAGCCCCTAAATTACTGCGTTGTTCGAGGTCTTGGACAAATGCTTCGATTTCGCTGGGCGAAATCGCATACGTCCCACGTGCCGTCAAAATAAACAAACAACGACTAACCGGCAAAGTGCTCCGCACAAACACTGCGGTTTGGTCACTTGACGTCGTATCGCCCCAATAACAACCGATACCTTGGAACAACGAGCGGGGCAATTTGCCTACTTGCACCCCAAAGTCGAGGCGTCGGATTTGGTCAAGCGGTACTAATTCACGGTTACCCAATGACGAAATGTAGACTGCATTGCGGTCGAGTCCATACCACAGTGTTTGGACTTGGATAAACCGCATCCAGGCTGAACCAGCGCAGATGAGCATCGCCAGCATTGCCAAAAACTGCAGATAGAATTCGAGATTGACCGTCCATTCTGCTGGTGCACCACTAAAATGTCGATGCGCAAGCATCGCAAAGGCAATACATCCACCCGTAAAAACCACCGCAAGCACAAGCGCCAACCAGCGGCCAGGCGATGGGTATGGCTTCCAGCGACGCATATTGACCTCACATGTACACTATATTGCGGTGGCGACGAGAATCATCTCGTCGCCACCGCAATAACTTTAGGGTTTCGCCGTAGCAGTAGCCGTGGTGGTAGCAACCACCACCGGAGTGGAAGTCGACGTCGGATAACCTCCCAGTGGGGCGGTAGGCAACGGTACTGGTTCACCGGTGGGGGCAGGAACAATCGTCGCCGTCGGAGCCGTCGCATACGACACGGGATACTTGGTCTCTAGTGCAGTAAACCACGTTTCGAAGGCATCGCTCCGCTCGTTACGGAGTTGTTCTTCAACTGACGGGACCGTGGTACCATTCAGCTTGATGATGTGCCAACCGAATTCAGTGCGGACCGGCGCCGCCACGACTTCGTCGGGCTTCAAGGCCACTGCAGCAGCCACATACGCCGCATCATATTGGCTACCAGCCACTGATTTACCGGTCAGGTCAAACGAATCCATTTTGCCACCATTTTTGCGGCTCGTGAAGTCGTCTGATTCGGTCTGTGCCAAAGTAGCGAAGTCCGTGCCTGATTTGAGCTTGGCGATGATGTCATCAGCGCGGCTTTTTTGGGCAGCGTACAAAGCATCTTTGTCTGCATCACTGGCATTTGCCGGCAGATCTACGCGTACGAAAATCTGGCTGGTATCGATGCCGGTTGGCTCAGTCGAAGCCTGGAAGGTATCGGCAGGCAGTAGTTTTACTTTGATTTGTTCCATCAACGCTTGGCGCTCGTACTGGCGATGCAAGGCGTTTAGGAAGTCGTCGCGGGTCAACACCGGCTTGGTACCCGATGTTTGTAAGGCCGTGGTGTAATTGGCGAAGATGGTGTCGACGATTTTGCTAGCAACATCCTTGGCCTTGGCTTCGTCAGGGGTGGCCGTCGGTGGGGCATTGGTTGGCTCTGGCTCGGTAGTCGCCGTCGGCCCGCCTGGTGTCAATGTAGGAGCCACGGTGGCGGTAATCGCGAGCGGCGTCGCAGTCTCACCAAACACCATGCCATAATCGGCCACGAGTGCTTGATCTGATTGGCCTTCAGATGCAGTCAATTGGTACTCTGCAAGCGCTGCTTGACGCAGCGATTCGTTTTGCACCCATTCTGCAATAATTTGACCATCGGGCTCTTCGTCATAGGTTGAGCCAGCAATTTGTGATTCGAGATAGGGATTCTGTTGTTGGAAGCGCTCGGCAAACTGGCCACCAAACGACGCCAAAAGTAGATTTTGGGCCATGTTTGCGGCAAGTGACAACCGCTTCTCGCGGACATACATCTCACGTGACAAATTCACGGTCCCCACCGTCGCAACTGTTTGGGCAGGAACAAATACTTTGTCATACAGCACACCACTAACTACGGAGACCAACGCAACAGCAACAGCGACGATTGTCGTAATGATGACCAATCGACGTCGTTGATTTTCACGTTCGCTTTTTGTGATATGGCGATTTGTCGCCACGCGACGCGCTTGTTCACGTGCGTCATTTTTCGATTGTGTCATGCCCAACCTCTCTTGAATGGAAGCAACAAACGTAGATAACATGAATGCGGTGCGCCGTTCGACGCACCGCATTCAATGAACAATTTTAGCGACTGTTGGTACCAACAAACGGCAACAACGCCATTTGTCGGGCGCGCTTGATGGCGGCCGTCAACGAACGCTGGTGCTTGGCACACGTGCCACTGCGACGGCGTGGCAAAATCTTGCCCCGCTCTGACACAAATCGTTGCAAACGCTTGAGATCTTTGTAGTCTACAGTACCGATTTGGTCGACACAAAAAATACAAACCTTGCGGCGCCCACCAAACTTGCGGCGCTGACTATTGGATTTACGCGTATCTTCCGTCATGTTTCACCTCTATGTGTGGTGCGTTATTACGCTTCTGATGCTGGGGCTTCTGCAACGGCGACCACGGGACGAGGCTCTACTTGCGTCAACAAATAGCGCAACACCGCCTCGTTGAGCTTGAACAGACGCTCCAACTCACGGATTTGTAGCGTTGGCAACGTACAATTCACCAACACATAATACCCCTCGGTGAACACGCGGCGACTTGCTTCGCCTTCGGCATATTCACGCATTGGGTAGGCGAACTTGCGGCGCCCCCATGGTGACGTCTGCAAAATAGTGTTGACGACACCACCGACACCGGTGATTTGCTGTGAAACACGTTCAATCGTGGCAGAAATTTCTTCTTCCGATGAACGCATGGGCGAGACGATGAACAATAATTCGTACTCACGCTTACGGTCGCGCATTGTGCCTCCTCTGGTGTTGCCCCACTCAGTGCAGATACTTGCGCTGTGTAAATGATGGTGGAGCAGAAGTGAATAATCCCAATAGCGGATTATACCAAAGCTCACTGCATTTTGCAAAAAATGCTTTTTGGCAGCCATCCACCAACCCTCATCAGGTGAACATCGGTATTGTATCTGGTACACTTATCATATGAATACCCTCGTCGTTGATATACAACTCATTCGTAATGCACAACAATACGGCATTGCCGATGCCTTGACATATGCCATCACCGACCCACTCCATATCCCCCAGCGTGGCCAAATCGTCTATGTCCCACTCGGCAAACAAATCGTGGTCGGCGTGGTTATTTCTGATGCCCGCACCACCACATCACCCACCTTCAAATCAATTACGTCGTGGGCCACAATCGCACTTACTCCACTCCAAGTTGATTTGGCACAATGGATGGCGCGCCATTACGCCACCCCCATTGCCGCTATTTTGCCGCTATTCATCCCCTCTGGGGCAATTGGCAAACCAACTAAAGTCTGGAGTATTACCACTCACGGCAATGAAATAGCACTGCATGAATTGCCCAACGACGAACGAGGCGTACTCTATTTATTACGCCAACAATCCACACTCAGCCATGACGCCATCCAATCACACCTCACTGGCACCCCACAACGCATTAACAAAATCCTGACCTGGTTACACGCACGTGGGTACGTGACGTCTACATATACCGTCGCTGCTGCGACCACCCAGCGCCATACCACCACAGTGGCACAACTGATTCATCAACCAACCCCTACAGAGCTACTCACACTTGCGCGCGCACCCAAACAACGCGCCCTCATTAGCCAACTAAGTACAGCTCCTGATTACACGTTACCATTGACACAATTTGCCACACACGCCCAACTCGCACCATTAATCGCCCGTGGCTGGGTTGCGATCCACCACATCGTGGCGCCGCCACTCCCGCCACCACTACTCCCGTTGGCCACAACCCTAACAACCGCACAACATGCCACCGTCACAACAGTGGCGCCACATATCAGCACGCCACAGCACCACACGTTTCTGCTTGATGGCGTCACCGGTAGCGGCAAAACTGAGGTGTATTTTGCGCTGATTCGACACGCTATCAGCTGTGGCAAACAAACCATTGTGCTTGTGCCAGAAATAGCGTTGACGACACAGTTAGGCCAACGCTTCAGCAATCAATTCCCAGGGCGCGTCGCGATTATCCATGGTCAATTAACCCCCAAACAACGCCTCGAACGCTGGCATGCCATCCAATCACACCACGTCGATATCGTTATCGGCCCGCGGTCGGCATTATTTGCGCCAGTAGCAGCCCTCGGTCTGATTATTGTTGATGAAGAACATGATGGATCATACAAAAACGAATTTTCACCCTATTATCATGCCCGTGATTGTGCCATTATGTACGCCAAACTCAATAATATCCCAATCATACTTGGCAGTGCGACGCCGTCGATAGAGCTGCTATATGCCGCAAACCAACAACGCATCACCAAACTTGTCCTCCCCGAGCGCATCGACACCAGCCGCGATGTGATTGCAATGCCACCGATTCGGATTGTCGATATGCGCATCGAAAAAAGTGTCGATCGCTATGGGCTGATCGGCACCACCCTCGCCCACCAAATCACCGCATATACGCAACAACAGCATCAAGTACTACTGCTCCTCAATCGACGTGGCACCAGCGGATCACGCCTCTGTCGTAACTGTGGGCAAGTCGCCCAATGCGAACGCTGTAGTGCACCACTCGTGGTACATCTCCGTGCCGGACAAACCATCGGCGTCTGCCATACCTGTGGACTACAACGCTATTTGGATGCCAATTGCCAGCATTGCTTCCATCATGATTTTTTGGATATTGGCAGTGGTACTCAGCGGGTCTGCGAGGTGATTGCGACGCACTGGCCGACCATACCGATTATCCAATGGGACCGTGATACCGCCGATAGTGCCAATGACCATGCCCAGTTACTCAGTCAAGCCAATGCCCTCGGGGCTGCTATCATCGTCGGCACCCAAATGATTGCCAAAGGACTTGACCTCGCCAAAGTCCGGCTTGTGGGTGTGGTCAATACCGATACCGCACTCCAATTACCCGATATGCGCGCCGCCGAACGCACCTACCAGCTCCTCACGCAAGTTGCAGGGCGGGCTGGGCGCCGTAGCGGTAGCGCCGAAGTGGTTTTTCAAAGTTATCAACCCGAACACTACGCCATTCAAGCAGCAGCCAGATATGACCGTCAATTGTTTTATGAAAACGAAATAACCTACCGGCAACGCCTCGGGTACCCCCCATTTGCCCGTATGATTAAACTCGTCTGGCAACATCAAAACAGCACTATCTGCCAACGAAACGCCCAACATGATGCAAGCCAAATCACCACAGCTCTCGCAGCGCTTGCACCAGACACCCGGATTATTGGACCAGCACCTTGTTTTTTTGCACGGGTCCGTGACCGCTATCGCTGGCAATTATTTATTGTGACCAACCAGCCCCGTGACGTCATCCAACGTATTCGTGATTGTCAGCATGCTATGATAGATGTAGACCCAATATCAATGTTGTAGGGATGTGTCATGGGATTACGCAAATACGCATGGATTTCACTCGCAGTAGCATTTCTGATGATTGCCGCCAAAACCGCAGCCTATCGTTTGACTGGCTCGGTCAGCTTACTCTCAGATGCAATCGAGTCGATTGTCAATGCCCTTGGTGCGAGTGCCGCCATCTGGGCATTGTCGCTGTCGGCGCGCCCACCCGACGACGAGCACGCCTATGGCCACGACAAAGCCGAATATTTTAGCAGTGGCTTCGAAGGCGCCTTGATTGTCATGGCAGCCATCGGTATTATTTACACTTCCGTCATTCGCTTATTCAACCCCGAACCGGTGACGGCATCATATATCGGTATTGGACTTGCATTAGGTACATCGGCCGTCAATTACATTCTCGCCAAATGGCTCAAAAAAGCCGCCATTGCCAACAATTCAATTGCTCTCGAAGCAGATTCACATCACCTGATGAGTGACGTGATTTCTTCAATAGTGGTCTGTATCGGCGTAATTGTGGCAACCAGCACTCCATGGTGGTGGCTTGACCCGGTCATGGCCATGCTGGTGGGGCTCAATATCATCCGGATGGGCTGGGATTTGGTACGCCGCTCGATGAACGGCTTACTCGATGCTAGTTTTGCGGATGCCGAATTACACGCCTTGCACAACGTCCTCAAACAATTCGAAAGCGACGAAGTCATGTTCCATGCCATCCGCACCCGCATCTCGGGGGCGCGAAAATTTGTATCGATGCACGTGCTTGTACCGGGCAACTGGAGTGTCGCACATGGTCATGAACTGCTCGAAAAAATCGAAATTGCCGTGCACGTGGCCTTTCACAATACAAATGTCATTACCCATATTGAACCAAACGACGACCCACTATCATTCGAAGACATTCAACTGCACCGGAGCGCACCGCTATAAACCCCCTACTTTCACACCGCCACACCAGCGAGTGCCGTGGTAATACTCTGCAACAACACCTGCTCATCGACACTATTGTCGATGAGCAAATCATGGATGCGCCATATGATAGACAATCGTTTAATCCGGGTTACCTCATCGGGGCGCAACGGCACGGTGGCCGTATACCCTTCGATAATCCCTTGGCGAAACGCCAATGATGTCGCCGTACGCATCGTGGCCGCCAAATCAAACATCGGATCTCCTGCCACGATCAAGCCTGGGCGCACCACACCTTCGAGTTGCACATGGCTGTGGACCGTGACATACACATGCTCCATTTGTAAATCACCGTGGATACATACTGGTTCAATATTTTTCATTATGTCATCTTGAATGATTTTCTGCCAAAAATCAGTCAACACCGGTGCCGCCGTTGCGGTGCTTAGTTGATCAATCATCGTAGTTTCACGGAACCACTGTTGCAACACGCTACGCCAATCAGGCATTGGCCATTTTTGCAGGGGAGTGGGCCAGCCCCAACCATTCATGGGCAAGGTATGCATGACCCGCAACGTACGCCCCACTTGGCGGGCAGCCATTCGTTGTAACGTGGCGTCTGCCACATCACTGACTGCCGTCCCCGTAATGTGGTTATATACGACAAAGCCGACGGGCAAAATATTATACGAAATGTCGGCATGAATAATCCGTGGCACTGGCAATTGTTTGAGGGCACACGTACGCAAAAACGCAACTTCACCAGCAAGTTGTTCACTCGGTGCAAAGACAATCGTCACAACCGATGTCCCAGACACGCGGATTTCGATGCGTTGCGGCAATACTTGTTGGATGACAATAGTGCGCACGCGTAATTTGAATGGCTGGATGACCAATGCCACATAATCGCGCAAACGGTTCAATATCGCTAATTGCCAAGGAGTAACATTTGGTTCTTCGTGACTATAGGTATCTGCATCGGCTTGGAGCCCTGCCAAAATTTCGTCCATAGTAAATTGGTTGCCTTCGTTCCAGGTGGCGTTCATCATTGCATTGTAACAAACAAAACCCCTCACATCGGGTGATGTGAGGGGAATCATCTACTGTGACAACAATTAGGCTTCGTCTGGGAAGAGGGCCGTGCTCAAGTAACGTTCGCCATTACTTGCCGAAATAAAGACGATGGTCTTGCCGGCGTTTTCGGGACGAGCGGCCAATTGGATGGCGGCAAAGGCTGCAGCCCCCGAGCTAATCCCGACCATCAAACCTTCTTGTTGGGCTAACCGGCGCGCTGTGGCAAATGAATCATCATTGCTGACCTTGATGACTTCGTCATACACTGCAGTATTGAGCACCTGTGGCACAAATCCAGCCCCAATACCTTGGATTTTGTGCGGGCCTGGTTGACCACCCGACAACACCGGTGATGCTTCAGGCTCAATCGCTACGATTTTGATGTCTGGTTTGTGTTGGCGCAACACTTCACCCACACCAGTAACAGTCCCACCGGTACCTACACCCGATACAAAAATATCGATGTTGTGATCGGTGTCATTCAAAATTTCAAGGGCAGTGGTGCGGCGATGAACGTCAGGGTTGGCCAAATTATTGAATTGCTGTGGAATCCAGGCGTTGGGTGTTTCGGCAGCCAAAGCCTCGGCACGAGCGATTGCGCCACGCATCCCCTCGGCCGCTGGTGTCAATACTACTTGGGCACCAAACCCCTTGAGTAACTTGCGGCGCTCGATACTCATCGAATCAGGCATGGTCAAAATCATGCGGTAGCCCTTGGCAGCTGCAACCATCGCCAAACCAATCCCGGTGTTGCCACTGGTTGGTTCGATAATCACCGTTTTGCCCAGCGTAATCAACCCAGCTTTTTCGGCGGCATCAATCATCGCAAAACCGATACGATCCTTGACGCTCCCGCCGGGATTAAACCACTCGAGCTTCGCGAGTACCGTCGCCCCGGGGGCTTTGATTTGCACCAATGGGGTGTTCCCAATCAATTCAATAACACTACGATAAATCCGTGCCATTACATACCTCTTTTTATATTGAGTAAATCACTCATATTAGTCAATTATAATTATACTGAAAATA
>CAISXI010000415.1 GCA_903889425.1 uncultured Roseiflexaceae bacterium
ACTTCCTACTTCCTACTTCCTACTTCCTATGCCATGTTATGATGTTGCGTACATATTACAAAAAAGGTGCCACACTATGGCGTACCAACTCGACCGTTTCGATGATAAAACTCCTTCATTGGCTGATACCATGGCTACTGGGGATCGTTTGGTCACCAAAGAAGATGGCAAACTTATCGCCACACAGCTGATGGCAGATATCAGCGAACTACAGGCGTTAATGATGGGGGCTGGCTCTCATCGCGTCCTCCTCGTGTTGCAAGGAATTGATGCCAGTGGCAAAGACGGTGTGGTGCGGTTTGTGGTCAGCCAAGGTGACCCACTCAATGTCAACGTCCACCCATTCAAAATGCCTACTCCTGACGAGCTAGCTCATGACTTTTTGTGGCGGGTGCACGCAGCGGTGCCGCCGCGGGGCTACACAGGGATTTTTAATCGCTCACACTACGAAGACGTAGTGGCGGCTTATGTGCGTAGTACCATTACCGACACCATGCGCAAACAGCGCTTTACGCACATCCGCCACTTCGAAGAATTACTCCACGACGACGGCACCATTATCATCAAATGTTTTTTGCATATTGATGCCGCCGAGCAAGAAGCCCGCTTGTTATCACGTGAACAAACGCTCGATACCGCGTGGAAGCTGGCTGCCGAGGATTGGCGCGACCGTACGTTGTTACCCGAATACCTCGATGCCTATGACCATGCCATGCGTGAAACGAGCCACGCACACGCGCCATGGTATGTGGTACCCGCCAATCGTAAATGGTACCGTAATTTGGTAATTGCTGATTTATTACAAAAACATATGAGCCCCTACCGACAACAATGGAGTGAAGCGTTGCAGACGATTCAACGCGAGCGCATTGTCGCTATCCAACGGGTGCGTACCGGCATGAGCCAGGAGCAAAATCCATGATTGATGTGGCGTTGGCACGATCCTTGGTGACGGCTGGGTTACGTTGGCAACCCGCCAACGGCGATTGGTTTTGTCTGTTCGATGAAGGCGAAGCATGGTTAATTGCCCCTGGGGCAATTGAGCTGGGGCAGATTGATGGCGCACCGGTATTGATGTTCCATGGCGCCAGTGAATGGGCACTCGACACGGTCTGGGCGGGTGAAGCGTTGTGGCTGCCGAATGCCAGTCAATTGCAACAGGCCTTGATGGGCTATCTCGGCGCCCACGGCACTATCACGCTCGATGTGACGGCCACCGGCAGTCGCTGTAAGGCGCTGTTTGCCGATTGGCGTTACGAGGCCTCGGCAGTCAATGTGGAAGATGCCTATGGCGCAGTATTGTTGGCCGTTCTCCAAAACGTGCGTGGCTGAGTTATTGCGTAAATCCCCCTATCTGCATGGCGCAGATAGGGGGATTTTTGTGGTGGTGGATTTTTAAATGGTGAGTGGGTCAAGCGCCCGGATAGTGTTGGCAATCAAGCGGGCCGTTTGTTCGATTAGGGCGGGGTTGACTGATTCGATGACATCGTTGCGTGACCCTTGGAGGGGGACTTTGCCGTGCTGGTCGAGGCAGGCAATGCTGATGGTGCGCCGGTTGGCGCGGGTCAATGGCCGTACGAGTGACGCAAATGTGGCGATACTGGGTTCGGCTTGCACGCCGAGGGTGGCTTCGGTGACCAATTCAATCAGCAACGAGTCTGCACTGCGGTGGCGTTCGCCTTCATCCCGCAAAATATAGCTGAGTGTGCCCCGCCCGATGCCTTCGAGTCCAATAAAAAAGGTGGCATTATTGTCGAAGGGGTAGCGTTTGATGAGCTCGGTAATGCCTGCGCCGGTAGTGCCACCACCCAGTCCCACCGCCCAGATTTCGGTGTGGGATAAGCGGCCCACATCCTCGACGGCAGTCACCATGGCGGCTAATGAGCCGGCATAGCTGACAGCCCCACGAGAATGGGCTTGACTGCGTACCCACAGCTCGGCAACGGCAGCCACGATTAAGTAGGCTGCGGGTATAAGTAAAATAACAAAGCGGAGCAAGACGGGAATTTGTAACGGTGCAAATAACTCGATGCTCATCAAGGTGAGTAATGCCGTAGTCGCTCCCACCCGCGATTGATTGCTTCCGAGCGGATCACTGGGCTGGTGCGAATCAAGTGGGGTGAGGATAACAACGCGGCGGGTGGGCAGATTGAGGGCGGGCTGGGTGCCAATCACATTTTGGCTTTCGCGGTCATGATGCCCCCACTGCATGATGCGTGGTATGGTGGTCAGGAGTGCAATCACTAGGGTTATCACGGCACAGGCAAAGGCATAGGCATAACTGATTGGCCACAGCAACGCTACCCCTAGTGCTAACAGCGCCACGAGTATGGCGCTACTGCCATTGGCAGGGCTGGTTTTGAAGGGGTCGGTCCAGACTTGCATGCCGGCGCGCCGTAATCGACTCCCCACAAATACCGCAGTTTGGGCTTCGGCGAGTGAGGTGACCGGGCGCGGGCCGATTTCTTCGGCGATTTTGCGCACCACATCAAACGGGTCTTCGCGGTGCCGGAGGGCCGGCACCGCGAATTCTACCGTATTGAGGGGCATCGTTGAATAATCGGGCTCGTGTGACATCATAGCGTTATGGTTGTTTCACCGCAGTGTGGCAAATCAGGGTTAATTGGTTGGTTCAGCGCCATAGCGCCAGCGGTAGTAGTGCCGTCCCACGTTGCCTTGCTCGACTTGCCAGCCTGCGGGATTGTTGGGGACATAGGTCAGCACACGGCGTTCGAATGGTTGCACCAACACCCATTGCTCTACGCCGGCAATGGTGGCACGGGTCCAATAGGCTTCGCTGATGGGATAACCCATGGTGTAAATCCAGTCCATCACGCGCCCTTGGGTAGTGCGCCCATTGACATAAATCACATCGTTTTTGGTGAGGTAAGTGAAAAATACTTGCGGGATGTTGTGGCCTGTTTCGGGGATGTATTTGGCGATGGTGGCTGCGGCAATCCCGTTGCCACTAAACGGCACCACACTACCATCACGCATCAGGCGTTGATCAACAGTGGCGGCGGTACGGTCGCTACTGCGGGTATTGATGATATTGGCAAAGCTGGCATAGGTTGGTCCGACGGTATCACCAGGGTCTCCTGCCAACGGCACATCACTCGATTCGCGGTTGATGAATTCGTTGTTGCCTACTTGCATGTTGCCACTAATCAGCTCACGTACCAGCAACCCACTGGTGACAAACCACGGGCTTTGGCGATTGCCGTTGGGATTGTTGATTTCCATACGCCCTTTGTCAAAGTACTGGACTTGGCGCAAGCCACCGCTCATCTGCAGATAGCCCTCGGCCCGCGCCATTAATCCCGTGGGCCCCCATAGCCAGCTCCGAGTGACTTGTTGGCGGGCAATCGGGCGGTCACTACGATTCCACACGAGTTCAAAGGCTTTATCAATAAAATTCTTGAGGGGGCCGTTGAATAATTCGCGGCTATCTTGCATATTGGCACGAATAAACACGGCTTGGGTGGCATCGGGAATTGTGGGGGTTGTTTCTATGAATAAATCGGGTGCGGGTGATGGCGTGGGCGTCTCGGTGGTGCCAGCAATCTGACCACCACCACTCGTCCGACCACACGTGTCACTACCGGGCAGACATAACTCGTTGACGAGGTCATATTTGATGTCGGCAGAGCCGATATCGCCGGTGTTTTTGATTTGCAAAAAGTAGAAGCCATCGGACGCTGGTTGGAAGCGGATTTGCGAGTCAAACGACGTGCCATCGACATTGTCGTTGTTGGCAATAAATGACACGCCGTCACGATCAACCAAGGTCATGACTGTGTCAGTGCCTGGGAGTTGACTGTTGATGGTGCCACCCAAATAGTTGCGTGTGTCGGTATAGAGGTAGTAGGTGTTACTTGATTTGGCAAAAAACATCACCCAGTCGGCATCACCCACAGGACACAAGCGATGATCGTTTTGCCGTTGATTCGACAAAATCAGCCGCGCCTGCTCAGGTAAGCCATCAGGTTCGTATTTGTCGATACAGACGCCACTATTGATGGGGGCAAAGCCACCATAGCTCTGATTCGATACTTTGAATGAATAGGTGCCGGCCGTCGAGCCACCATAGCCAGTGGCGTCACGGATGCGAAGGTAGTAGACGCCATCCATGGGGGCCCGATAATCGGGAATTTGTGGGTTAATATCGCTCGAACTTGCCGAATTATGCTCGTAAAAATCATCATTGACTGCCACGAGTCGGAAGAGCGGGTCGTACAACTCCATGATGAGGTCCAAGCCGGGGTCGGCTTGGGTGACTTCCATGTTGTAGACTTTGTCACGGTTCAGCGCAATTGCAAAGGCGTCGACGTCACCGGCATTACAAATGCCTTGGTTGTAGGTTAGATCAGGGACAACGATGGTGGCCCACTGTAGGTTACTACCGGGGTCGTTGTCGGTGCTACAGAACCCTGAGGCGATACTGGTGGGGCTGACTACACGGGTGGCAGTGAGTACAGGGGTTGCGGTAGCAACGGCAGCTGGTCCAATATTGAATTGGATATTTAAAGAGCCCACTGGAACTGTAGTGTTATCCGAAATAGTAATCGCAGTACATGTACCAGTGGTTACAGTGGAATTCGCAACGATTTGGATTGTGTAGACTTTAAATGAATTCGTTGAGATAGTATCAGATGACGGGTTTATTGTTATGCTAGAAACTCCAGCGCACGTACCGGCGGAGGTTAAGGAGACTGATGAAAGAGCAGTTGATCCAGTATTGGTGACTCTTACATACACATTTAGAACGCCACCAGCAAGGAGGCGTAGGTCATTTACACTAGAGTTGTAAACAGTAGTTCCATTTGCATCTAATACTTGAATAAGAGATGTACCGGTTGCACGCACAACCCTATATTGACTGATAAATCCAACCCCACACACTGCCACAATAATCAATACATGCAACCAGCGCAATGAGTATATTTTGGTATTCATAATAGAGCTATTCCCTACGTTGGCAGAAACAACGCGAAACATAAAATGTCAAACTACGAGTATTATACCATAGACAATATTTACGATAATCAATGATTGTTATGGAAGGTTGGCAATGTTTAGCGATAGTATGTGGCAATTAATCCGCTTGTTTTGGGTCTTTACCAAGGTAGCCCTACTGTCATGGGGTGGTGGTCCGGCCTCGATGGCCTTGATGCAACGCATGTCGGTGGCCGAAGGCTGGAACTCTCCCGCCGAATTCGCTGATGCCTTGGCCATCGGCAACGCCCTGCCCGGCCCAATCGCCCCCCAAGTAGCCGCCTATGTGGGCTACAAAGTCGCCGGGTTGGCGGGTGCCATTGCGGCCGTATTGGGTACCGTGGGACCAACGACAATTTTGATGTTGGTGATGATTGTGGTCTTCTTCCAAATCAAAGATTCCCCCGGTGTGGCCGCCATGCTCAAAGCCGTGCGCCCCGTCGTAGTGGGCTTGTTGTTGTGGACGACCATCGACATCGCCCGTTCGGTGTTTTGGAAACAAGGGATGCAACTAGGGGATTTGTGGAGTCGCTGGGATGGCTTGCTAATCGCCCTAGTCACCTTTGCGATTTTGTCGTTCACCAAAGTCAACCCCGCCGTGGTGGTAGGTGGCGCGGCGATCTTGGGCTGGTTAGTGTATCGACGATAGTAGTTTGAGGCATGCCTCACACAAAAAATCCCCTGTGGTGCGTACTCGGTACGCTCCACAGGGGATTAATGGTTTATTCGCCGCGGACTTTGGCATAATCAGCGCTCAATTCGCTGAGCATGGCCTCGCGTTGGTCATAGAGACGTTTGAGGGGGCGGTTGGCTGTCGATTCGAGCACATAGCCGGTCAAGATGGGCAACACGACGGTGGTGTCGACATAACACACAATCGAATCGGGGAGTTGTTCGGGGTCGACTTTGCCCCAGGTCATGGCTTCGCTAGGGGTGGCACCCGACAACCCGCCGGTATCGGGGCGAGCATCGGTGAATTGCACGAAGTAGTCGTGGCCTTTTTCGGCGATACCCATGATTTCTTGGAGCTGGGGTTCGGTCTGCAAGATGAAGTTTTTGGGGGAGCCACCACCAAAAATAATCACGGCGCTTTTGCCACCATGTTTTTTGGCGTTATAGACGATCGAGGTGGTTTCGTTGACATCGGCTTCGACGTCAAAGCGCAATTTGTTGCCGGCAAGGGCCATGGCGGCCACATTCATGCCGATGGTCGAATCACCTGGGCTCGAGGTATAGAGGGGCACACCGGCTTCATAGGCGGCGGTCAGGATAGAGACATACTCGGTGCCGATGGCTTTTTCGCGGGCTTGGGTATAGCGGCCCAAGCGGTAGTGCAGCTCGGCGGTGGACATGGTTTTTTGGAATTCGGCTTCGGCCAAGCAGCGCCGCAAAAATGCGTCGGATTCGAGCAGGACTTCTTGGTCAAACAAAATGTCATAAATCCGGATAATTTTTTGTTCGCGCAAGGCCACGTCATCACTAAACGGGCTGCCGCCATAAAGGGTGAATCCCAGTGAGCGGTGCATGTCGTGGTAGAGATTGGCGCCAGTGCTGACGACCCAGTCGACCAACCCTGCTTTGATGAGGGGCACGATGGCGGCTGTGCCCAGCCCAGTGGGGGTCAAGGCGCCGGTGAGGGTGATGCCGATGGTGACGTCGGGTTGGGCAATTTTGCGGGCAAAGAGTTGGCAGGCTTCACGCATCCGCCCCGCATTGTATGAATAAAAATGATTGTCGACGAGTTGTTTGATACTCAGCCCAGGCACGATTGGCGTGGGGTCGAGTTTTACACCATAGGTCATGAAAAAACTCCCTTGAATGTATGTTTCTACTACACCACATATTTTACATGACTGACGACCATGGCGGGGGGAGTTTTTTTAATACGGTGTGAAATCATAATGAATTGGTGATTAACATGGTATATGGTATACTTTTCTACCGGTAGTGAACATTTTAACAATATCAAAAGGTAGTGCTCATGGAGCAATTACAGTCGGTCGCATGGCGCGACGGTGGTGTGCGTGTGCTTGATCAGCGCTTGTTGCCGCAACACGAAGTAGTCAATACCTATACAACCGTTGCGGATGTGGCTGAATCAATCCGCTCAATGCAGGTGCGTGGTGCCCCAGCGATTGGTTGTACTGCAGCCTATGGTATGGCCCTGGTCGCGGTGCACGGGGCAGCGCACCACAGCAGTGATTTGTTGCCGGCCTTGGCGACGGCGCGAGTGACCCTCGACGCCTCACGGCCAACCGCCGTGAATTTGTTTTGGGCGACGCAGCGCATGTATGACTATGCCGTGGCGCAACAATCGTTGCCATTGGCTGATTTTCGCCACGCAATGTTGGCAGAGGCTGAGGCGATTTTTGCTGAAGATTTGGCCATGTGTATGGCAATTGGCCGTCATGGTGCGCCATTGATCCCGGCGCGGGGCAATGTGCTAACCCACTGCAATGCAGGTGGTCTGGCCACCGCCGGCTATGGCACGGCGCTTGGACCGATTTATCGGGCTCACGAGCTAGGGCGGTCAATCCATGTGTTTGTGGACGAAACGCGCCCCTATCTACAAGGTGCCCGTTTGACGGCCTTTGAATTACAGCGAGCGGGTGTGCCGTTGACATTGATTACCGACAACATGGCGGCCTACTTTATGGG
>CAISXI010000416.1 GCA_903889425.1 uncultured Roseiflexaceae bacterium
AGTATGAAGTATGAAGTATGAAGTATGAAGTATGAAGTATGAAGTATGAAGTATGAAGTATGAAGTATGAAGTATGAAGTATGAAGTATGAAGTATGAAGTATGAAGTATGAAGTATGAAGGGCGCCATGCAATCAAGCCCATACAGACGCAGCCGCTGCGACTCCCCAAACACAAATCTCACCCCAGTGATTTTTGTATATTGATAAATCAACCATAATTGCGTTATAATATGGAACACTTACCTTACTCTAATGGAGCAATCAATGACTACGTCGCCATTGCGTGCCGGCATAATCGGCTGTGGCACGATTAGCGGTATTTATCTCAAAAACGCCCCGCGCTTCAACGATTATTCCATCGTCGCCTGCGCCGACCTCAATCCTGCCAGCGCCCAGGCGCGGGCTGCCGAATACGGCATTACCGCCATGAGTGTGGCCGAGCTGCTCGCGTCACCAGACATCGACATCGTCATCAATTTGACCATCCCCGCAGCCCACGCCGAGGTGGCCTTCCAAGCCGTGGCCGCCGGCAAACATGTCTACAACGAAAAACCCTTGACCATTAGTTTGGCCGATGGCCGGGCCCTGGTCGATGCCGCCGCCGCCAAGGGCGTGCGGGTCGGTGGCGCCCCCGACACCTTCCTCGGGGCCGGCATCCAAACCTGCCGCAAGCTCATCGATGACGGCTGGATTGGCACCCCGGTGGCGGCCAGCGCCTTTATGCTCTGCCCAGGGCATGAATCATGGCACCCCAATCCTGATTTTTATTATCAAATCGGTGGTGGGCCAATGTTTGACATGGGCCCCTATTACCTGACCGCCTTGATTACCCTGCTCGGTGGCGTGCAACGCGTCAGTGGCACCACCCGCATGACCCGTCCCACCCGTACAATCACTAGCCAACCCAAATACGGCCAGACCATCAATGTCGAAGTACCCACCCACGTGGTCGGTGTACTCGATTTTGCCAGTGGTCCGATTGCCACCTTGGTGACCAGCTTCGACGTGCACTTCCATCACATGCCCAACATCGAAATCTACGGCTCACACGGCAGCATCCTCGTCCCCGACCCCAACACCTTTGGTGGTCCGGTCAAAGTCCGTCGCGTCGGCGACAGCGAATGGCGCGAAATGCCGTTGACCCATGGCTATGCCGACAATAGTCGCGGTGTGGGCGTGGCCGACATTGCCCATGCAGTACGCAACAATTTGCCACATCGCGCCTCGGGCGAATTGACGTTGCATGTACTCGAGTTGATGCACGCCATCCACGATGCCGCCAGTCACCAACGCCACATCGAACCACAATACGCCTGTGAACGCCCAGAACCATTACCGATGGGGTTATTACCAGGGAGCATTGGCTAGTTTTTTTCGCGAAAACAATACACTACGAATGATTTCCCGAATCCATCCATACTTCTCACGCAGGAGGATTTATGCATGCATTCCATTTGCTCATCGTCCATAGTCAACCATTGGTCGTCGCAGGCATCGATGCGCTGATTCGGCGCGTCGATGGCTGGGATGTAATCGGCACTACCGCCAATGCGAGTAGTGCCTTGCAATTTGTACAACAGACCACCCCGCACGCCGTCGTGATCGAGCAACAATTACCGGGGATCAATGGCATCACGTTGTGTAGCATGTTGCACCAACATGCCCCCAATATCGCCACTGCGTTAATCGGCAATCTGACCGCCAATCAACGGGCCTTGGCTACGGCGTACGGCGTCAGTTATATCATTCCTCCCACCATCAACGCCCGTGACATGGCGATTTTGGCGCACCGCTTACGCCAACAAGTCAATGAATTACGCCAATCGAGCCCAGCCGATAATGACCGTGAAGCCTACTTTGCCATTCTCAATAAACGCGCCCAACAGAAACGCCAACGCCCCAATATTCTCAGCAAACGCGAGCTCGATGTGGTTGGTTGCCTAGCTCAAGGCGCTAGCACCAAACACATCGCCACGATGCTCGCAATGAGCCCACATACCGTCAAACATCATTTAGATAACATCATGAGCAAATGCAATGTCCATCGCCGGAGCGAAATAGTCACCCTTGCCATCAAAATGGGCTGGGTTGATGTCGAGCAATTTCGTGATACGAGTTTTGAATAATAATGGCGCTATAATACCCGCCATCTGATAATCTGTGCGCAAACACCTCTGTGATTAGTCTTCACGGAACTTATAGCCGATGCCATAGACCGTCACAATATACGAAGGCTGATTTACATCAAGTTCAATTTTACCGCGCAAGTTACGAATATGGACGTCAATGGTGCGATCAGAGACGAACTCACCCGCAAAAATCATATCAAAAATATTCCTGCGACTATAGACATTGCCTGGGGACGACATTAACAACGACAAAATTGCAAATTCCGTGGGAGTCAGGGTTATTTTTGAATTATTGATAGTGACGGTACGATTGGTGCTATCGAGGCGAATAAACGGATTAGTGGCCACCGCATGAATATGCGCCACGCGCCGAATCACCGCATAAATACGCGCAGTGAGTTCTTTCATTTTGACGGGCTTGGTCATATAATCATCGGCGCCCATTGCCAGCACATTAACAGTGTCTTCTTCATCAATTTTGGCAGAGACAACAATAATCGGGATGTTTGAACGTGTACGTAATTTCTGGATAAATGTTTCACCATCCATTTTGGGCATCATCAAATCCAACACGATACAATCAAATTCGTGGAGCAAACACAATTGTAGTGCTTCTTGGCCATCACCAGCACACATGACAAGCATCTGTTGTTGACTGAGATATTCACTAATTGTTTCACGCAAACTAATGCGATCATCGACAACTAATACACGGTGCATATTTATTCCATTCTGCATCAATAGTATGCAAAAAACATCGCATCGGTATTACCCCTACCTATTGATAACCTCACTATATACCAAAAACACCCCCAAAAATCGCATGTAATTGTGAAGACAACCCTCTTGTATGCAACATCTCTGCAAAAACAGACACTCGTTCACACTGCATCGATAAATAGCGGTGTGCTGCGGTGCCAGCCTCGCGGTATATTTCACAAAATAAACGGTACACATCACGATGTGATGTGTACCGTTTATGCATTCATTCGCCGTGAATCAACGCGCATCTATGAACTAACAAAATTATTCAGTTACGTTGAATAGCATTCGTGAGCCCTGAATAGCGCCATCAATATAGAGCTCAGCTGCATAATCACCTGCAGGGAGCACATATGAAGGACCAAGATCGATTGGCACGGCCAATGTAGTAATTCCATCCGACTCACCCGACCACGCACTCACATAACGTAATGACTCGTCTTCGATGCCATCGACATAGAAGCGCACCAATACATGGGCATTGGGGGCAATCTGTTGGGCATTGAGTTGCACTACCATTGGGATGGTCGCTAAATCAATAGCAGGGAACGAATCTTGCGGCGCAAATACATCTTGGTCATCGGTGACACCCATTTGGATATCAGTAGCCTTACCACTCGTGGACTTAATATCATATTCCAGTGTAATTGCACTAGAGCGGATTTCTTGCACGGCACTCGTTGCTTGGGTAATCGTTTCTGGTGAAAGGGTAAGCGCGGCAAAGCTACTCATATCAGGTTGTTGCCCTGCCAATGCCACATCATCAATGATATCTGCGGTTTCGTTCATTATGACCCAAAGTTGGTCATCGGGTTCATCGCCTTTGGCACGGATAGCCGCCACTTGGGTACGCATTTCGTTCAACAAGGTGGCTTGCGTTGTCATAGCCGCCGAACCATTGTCACGTGCAAATTGAACCGCAACTTGTTGACCCAACGCGGCAATACTACGCGGCTCGCGTGATAACCAGCCATTAGTGGCGGTTTCTGCGGCGCTAAAGTCCGCTTGGAGCATCATGATATAGCCTTCAATGTAGTCAACGCTCGACTCGTCATAGCCGTATTTACGGGCATTGGCCAAGCTTGTTAACGCTTCAGGATATTTTTGGGTGCCATACAACAACAACGCTTGCTCATAGTACGCATCCGCATAGTCGGTTTTTTTGGTAATTGCATCCGCATAACCAGTCAATGCTTCATCGGTTTTGCCTTTGTATGCCATACTATAGGCGTTGGTATATGCTTCGATGGCGGCAGGATTGAGCGTAGGCACAGGTTCAAGATAAGTAGTAATAACCCACCCAGTCGTAATTATCGAAATCACCCCCGCCATGGCCAGTACCATCGCCCGTGGAATATCGTGCATGACGACGCCCAAACCAAGCAATGCCAATACGAGGGCAAGCAGCGTCAAATGCACCACATAGGTGTTTGCTTTGCTATCCCAGCCTGCATCCATGGGGGCATAGGCTGCGCGGTATTGTTCGGCACGGGTTGCATCACGCAGATATAATTCGACTTCGTAATGAGCAATGGCATCATCACCGAGTGCGTCATAGGGTGGTTTCAATATGGGTGATACGTTGTTTAGGGCATCACGCATCACGTCCATTTTTGTGACAATCGACGCATCATTACGGGATTCAGCCAAGTCACGTTGTTGCGCAATAAAGTCAACCATGCGGGCGACGGCACCGGTATCAAATCCCGATTGCGTTTCACCCACACTACGAATCCGCATTGCCTCGATGGCATAGCGTTGCGTATTGGCACGATATTCGGTATTAAGGTTACCTGCGTGGACTTGGAGCATGCCAATGATTGCCGCATAAATCGTCATGATGGCAATCGACACACCAATCCAAGGGTCGAGTTGGTTGACCCGATCAATTATTCGTTGCATCATATCAATTTCCCTGCTTCAATCATCATGGTCAATACAACACCTACTACCGAAGCCAAAATACCAACTACCCCTAACCCAAAATTCACCCGCGGGGATTCAATCAATTCACTACACGATACGACAAGAATCATAATCGCATACAGCAAAAGAATCATCACAAGGCGATCGGTTTTGTTGCGACTTGTTTGCGAATCTGCATAAATCGCACTTGCATCGACATTCCGTTTGCCAACAAGCTTCGCATACGTGGAGCGATAATCCGCCGTACGATTAAATTCGCCATTTTTTTTCACAAAGCGCTGTGGGAAGTAGCTTTTTGCGATTGTCATAGGAATCGCATCGACTTCGCTCTGTTGCATGAACAATTCTTTGGTGGCGTCATCGGTACTTTCGTCGGATTGAATCAATGAAATATCGCGGGAATTACTCGCTGCGACATAGTCGGCATAGGCTCGCAAATGATCACTTACGTCATTTGCAGCCCGAATCCGAGCGCTCGAATCAGTAATCAAGGCATGCGTGGCATCATTGAGGGCATCCCCCATGCTGTCATCAATCACGGACATGCGCCATGCCGTAAACGCACCACAGGCAGCAGCACATAAGAGCGCTACTGCAATCCAAATTTTGGCAAATGAATCTGTCACTCTGTTACCCTTCTTTTTCCATGTCGTATATTACTTGTATCCATACCACCTTAACATTATCTCATGTTGCGGCAGTATGAACAACCCTATGTGTCAATTTTAACAATATGTACTGTTACGGAGCAACCGTTGGCGTCAAATCACCCAGCTCCGTGTTTAATTGTTGCATCATTTGCCCAGCAGCATAATTGGTATACACTCCACCAATCAAACCCGCAACACTCAGTACAGTCCAAATAATCGCAATAACCCGCCACACACCGCTGCGGTTCTTCCAATCAATAAAAATCATCCAGCAATTCGCAAACAACCCATTGCAATTCTCCTGTTCAACGGTAAAACATAGCACATTTGTACTATACCGTCTATTCCTTTAGTTGTCAATAATTAATATGTACATACAAAATATTAATCTATACAAATAAAATATTTTACCCATAAAAAATCAAATTTACGCCTATTAATCCATATAATTAGCCGTTTTTGTCATTTTTTATAAAAAATTATATTTTACATGACACAAAAATTACCGAGTGACATATGAATACTTTTATTCGGCGGGTAGGTGAATACCTTTCTTATTGCCACGAGGCACAGAAGCGATGGTATAATCAAATAAATTACAGAGAGAGGGGCAAATCATGCGTACCTGTGGCGTATTTGGCGCAGTTGTGCTTGCAATTATCCTGGTGCCGTTATTCGTTTTCACGATATTGTTTAATGGGTTCTCACAAACGGTATTAAGTTCAGCGAGTTTTGTGGCAAAGCTCAACCCACAGAACCTCCAAAAGCAATTCAACGAGGCGTTACCCTATCTAATGGTGGCCGCCCTTGAAAACCCTGATGACGCAGACAGCAAGCGATTATTCACGACATTATTCCCAGACCCTACCGTACAAACGGTGGCAAGTACGGTATTACCGCAGCTGATTGCTGAGCTGAACGGGGATTATTCTACGACGGGTCAACAAGATGTCATGGACACGAAGCTTGCGCCCCTACTCACGACCATGATTGATGCAGCGCCAGCGTGTAGCGCAAGTCAAGAAGCGACGATTGCGATTGCGCTCAAGGGCAATCGGGCACTTGGCGAGACGTTATGTAACCCACAAGATCCAGCAGTACGCAGTGAATTAACAACGTATTTTACGACGCAACTACGTGATGCATTAAGTGGAAAAACCTTACAAGATAATCCCGAAAACCCAACCACCACCGCCACGATGGCCGATGTCACTGCTACCGTTACCACACTCAAAATCGCAGCCACGCAAAGCCTCGCCTGGCCGGCAATTGTGTTGGTGTTGATTATTGCGTTGGCAGTACGTTCGCTACGTGAATTTTTTGGGTGGCTAGGAGCGTTGTTCAGTATCAGTGGCTTATTGGGATTACCGATTGCATTCCTCAATAAATCACTGATTACGTTGGATTTACATGCCTTGGTCATGCGTGATGCGCCGCAGCAGGCAGGGATTATTTTGCCGTTTCTGACGATTTTTGAAGATGCGATATTTGGTGAATATGTACGCTGGATTACTACCGCCTATACAACGGTATTAGGGGTGGGCATCGTACTCGTGATTATCGCACTCATGCTACGGCGTCAGCACAAGCCATTAAACACTGCGCTCGCACCGATGCCTGGCACACCCAATGCGGTCGTGGCAGGGAATGATGGCATCACAGCACAAGTCGCCGTAGAAGTCGCTACGGCCGAGATTCCGATTGGACATGTAACTAAACCGCTCAGTACCGAAGGAGCCTCCGCCACCACTGATGCCCACAAATTCTAGCGCTACTACGCGATTTCGCTGGCAGTCGGATTGTCACTAGTGGGGATTGCAAGTGGGGGGAGATCGGCGAGTGATGTCAGGCCAAATTGCCGCAAAAACTGCTCACTGGTGCCAAACAACACCGGACGACCAGCAGTATCCATGCGACCAATTTCTACCACCAATTCACGTACCTGTAGCTGACGGACCAACGTACTACAATCAACACCGCGGATGGCTTCAATTTGGGCCCGGGTAATCGGTTGCCGATAGGCAATAATCGTCAATACTTCGGACGCCGCATTGGTCAATTTGGTGGTGCCACTTTGGCCGAGCATCCGACGCAGCACCGGTGCAGCCACTACTGCAGATACCAGTTGCACCCGTTGATCATGGAGCAACAAGCTGATACCACGCCCGTGCAATTGTTGCACGAGGCGTGGTAGTGCGTCGTGTACCGTCTGCGGTGGCACGTCGAGCCATTCGGCCAGTTGAGCCACAGGCACGGGGTCACCCGCCACAAACAACACGGCTTCAATGACTGCTTCAAGACTTAGTTGGGGTATACCAGCGTCGCTCATGCATCACCCAGAATAATCTGCAATTCACGGGGGAATGACGTCATGGTGGTGGCACCATCAGCAGTACGGACAAGCATGTCTTCGATGCGCACACCAAATTCACCAGGCAAATAAATCCCTGGCTCAACCGTAAATGTCATCCCTGGATTGATTACATTCATATCACCACCCACCATGAATGGTGGTTCGTGGATGTCGATACCCAAACCATGGCCAGTACGATGGATAAAAGCATCACCAAAACCAGCGGCCACGATAACGGCGCGCGCCGCTCGGTCGACACTATCGCCAGTGGCACTAGGCAGTGCGGCTGCGGCACGGCCAGCGGCATTGGCTGCCAGCACGGTGTCGTAGACCAATTTGGCGCGGGGGGAAGGCGTACCCACCGCAATGGTGCGGGTAATGTCTGATACATAGCCATCGACAATAGCGCCACCATCGATTACCACCAAATCGCCGTTTTGCAAGGGACGCGTGCCGTTGGTATGGTGCGGGCTGGCACCATTGGGACCAGCGCCCACAGCCAGATCAAAGGAAGGGACACTGCCCGCGGCGCGGATAGCTTTTTCCCATAACTCGGCAACTTGCAATTCATTCATCCCCGGACGAATGGCGGCAATGGCTTGTGCGAGGGATGTTTCGGCGACGGTAATCGCCCGTTGCATGGCGGCGAGTTCATCGGCGGTTTTGTGCATGCGCAGTTGGGCAATCAGGGGGTCGGCATTGACGATGGTGGCGGCAGGGAGAGCGGCTTCGATGGCGCGCAATTCAAACACCCGCATTACCACGTGCTCGACGGCGATGGTACCACCCGTAATCCCAAGAGCGGCGAACGCAGTAGCCACGGCGTGTGCCGGACCGGCATCGTCATCCCAGCCATAGACGGTTAACGGGAATTGGGCTTGGGCTTGGGCGCGGGGGGCTTCCATAGTCGGCAACACAATCGCGGGGGTGCCCTCTAAGGGGACAATCAGACAGGCCAAGCGGAGTTTGGTCGAGAAACCGATACCACTCAAGTAGCGCAAATTACTGCCAGGAACAAACACGGCGACATCGATGTGTTGTGCGGTCATGTAGGTACGCAATCGGGCTAAACGACTCATAGCGTTGGTTCCTCTTCTTCGTCTTCGGCTTGGGTACGGAACACCACTCGGGCTTCGGCCCAGCCAGCGACAATTACAAAATCAAATTCACCATGCAAATCACTTTGCACCAAGGTGCGTACCATTTGTTGGCCCATCCCGCTACCTTTGTAGGGCGGTAAATGACTACTGCGCAGCGGGCCATCGTCACGAATGAGGATTATACATGTATCAATTTGTTGACGCATATCGATTTGCACATTCCCACCCACATGAGCTAAGCCATGCGACAAGGCATTCACAATCAATTCATTGAGCACAATCGCCAATACGGTGGCTTGGCGTGAGGCCACCGGCAACCCATCACCGGTAATCACAAAGTGTACCGTAAATTGGGGGTCGGTCATACTAACGACTGCATGATCCACGATTTGGCGCACGATAGCATCGACCGTCGTCACCCCGATGTCTTCGCGGCAAAGCAGATTATGTACGGCGGCGATGGCTTGGATGCGGGCTACACTATCACGCAATGCACTAGATGCGGCAGATTCACTAGGCAGGCGGCGTAATTGCATCGTCAGCAACGCCGATATGGTCTGCATGTTGTTGCGCACACGATGGTGCATTTCTTGGAGCATGATTGATTTGACAGCCAAGGCTCGTTGGCTTTCATCAAACAAGCGCGCGTTTTCGATGGCAATCGCCGCCGCATCAGCAAAAGCGGCGAGGAGACGCACTTGTTCAAAATCAAAATAGTGCTCTTGGTTGGTATAAAGGCTAATCGCCCCTAATGGGCGCTCGCCACGCACCCGCAACGGCGTGCAATAGAGTGAATAAAACCCGTCGTGGGCGGCGGTTTCGGCTAATTCAGGGAAGCGTGAATCTTTGAAGGCATTGAGTACTGCGAGTGGGCGCCCATCGCGCACCGCCGCCCGAATGGATTGCGGCACCATGGCTGGATCAATAGGAGCACCATGGGTGGCAGCCAAACGCAGGCTCCCATCGGCATCTAACCGAAAAATATCAGCCCGACTGACATGACTCAATTCCACCGCCTTATCGGCAATCAATTGGAGCAAATCATCGATGCGGAGCTGTTCGGCAATCCGTTTGGATACTTGCTGGAGTGAAGTTAATTCGCGGATTTTGCGATGCAGCTGGCTATCGGCTTGTTGATAAATTTGGGCATTGGTAATAAAAAATGCCAGTTCACCGGCCACTGTTTCGACAAAATTGACTTCACTCTCGTTGAAACGGCGTGGTTGGGCGGTTTGAACGGTCACCACCCCTTGGAGCTTGGGTGTACCGAGATGGAAGCGACCATCACTAAACAATACAATTGGGACTGCCAGCATGCCACGCATATGGGTGGCGATGGGAGCGTGTGACACTTCCCCTAGTGCATCATGTTGCATATCAGGGATCATCAAGGGGATACCTTGTTGGGCAGCAGATCCGACCACCCCATCACCGAGACTCATACGAATTTGGCCAATCATCCCGGGATCCCCTCCCGCCACTGCCCGCAATACTAATTCATCGGCA
Organism: uncultured Roseiflexaceae bacterium; assembly: GCA_903889425.1. Lineage (GTDB taxonomy): Bacteria > Chloroflexota > Chloroflexia > Chloroflexales > Roseiflexaceae > UBA965. Next base: position 10,428 of record CAISXI010000416.1, read on the forward strand.
TCACGGTCATAGAGATAGATGGCACAGGCATCAACACTACCCACATCAACCACCGTCTCAACCACTTGGCGCATCGACGTATCGAGGTCGAGGGTAGAATTTGCCGCCGCAATGATACGATGCAAGCCCCGCAATTCGGCCATCCGCCGGAGCAATTCACCTTCGCGTGCGGCATTGCGTTGCTCGGCGCAGGCTTCACCATAGGCAATCAAGAGGTAGCGACGCACTTCAGCGTCTGGAAGATTTACTAATACGGCCAACGCCGGGACTGCGTCGTCAAGGAGACTACTATCACCATGAGCATCACACCAGCGCGATGCCACCACCCGTAATGCTTCATACCCATCCGTCACATGCGTCGGGAAGAATTCGACAGGGTTCATGGCAGTGCTCCTGTGACTGGTTGCCACAACACGGCATCGGCCCACACGCCACGGTCACCAATGGACTCACGCATGGGTAGCAAGACATCACCACGACCATCAAACTGATAGGTACCCAAATCCACCCATTCATTAGCAGCGACTTGCATATTGACGGGCATCTCACTCACACCATTGCGGTGCACAATTTGAAAAAACACCCCATCACTGTCAATCAGCCCACTCAACGCATAAGGAATATAGGCCAGCACACGATATGTGCCTGGTGTAGGAATCACTGCCTGCCAACGGCTCATCGCCAATGGTACAAATGGCCGTGCGCGCCATGGTCGCATACGGTCAGCACCACGTTGCGCAGCCGCATACAGTGCGATATTACCGACACCCGTCTCGACCGCAGTGAGGGTAGTACCCACAACAGTAAATTGCGTATTATCACTGCTATCAACCAACACGCTTCCCGGTGCTGGGGGTGTACATGGTGAAGGACGATCAGCCCACAACCACACACTTTTGATGCCAGCAGGGTGCGTCGCCCACGGGTCAGGCGTACCACTACACCAGCCATAGGGGTCGATTCCCACACCACGATACTGCACGCCGAAGTGCAAATGGGGACCCTTGGAACAACCAGTATTCCCAACCACACCGAGTTGAGCACCAGCAGTCACGGGTTGGCCGACATCTACCGTAATTTCTGACAAATGCCAATACAGCGTACGCAAATCATCACCATGGTCCACAATGACGGCCCGCGTATCACAATTATCATCGGCAATACCCGCAAAAATCACTGTACCAGCTGCCGCTGCCAACACCGGGTCTGGTGGAGCTGCCGCATAATCCCAGCCATCGTGACCGTTATAGGCAAAGGCCATGTCTGTTTCGGTATTTCCCCAATAGGTCACTATTCCAGCAGCCGTATCACGCGTCAAAAACGGGCCACCATGGTCAAAAAACGACGAAATCGGCACCGGCTGTTGTAATGGCCACTGGAGGATTGCAGGGGGCGTTGTGCCAACGGGGACTTGCACGGGTAATCCGCCAAACAAACGTTCATAGGTGTCATTGAATTGCCACAACGCCACCTCGAGGCGGTCAGCCCGAATTGTCGGAGCTAACAAGCGCGCCACCACGTATTGCGCATTACTCAAATACGCCGGCGCATCGACCTCTCCATCCGCAAAACGTAGTGCAGGGCGAGTGGGCAAATCACGACGAGCATAAAACAGTTCACGCGTAGCCCAGCGCAATTGCGCCCCAAACCCCGCAAACCGACCTGATTCACCAGCATACCCCACCGCCCAGGTATACCGTTCGCTGGGTTGATTGGGTTGGGTGACGAGGTCGGCTTGGTATTCAATCAGAGCCAAGATGATTTTGGGGCTCACACTGTAATATAACGTTTGCCCAATCAATGCTTCAGCAAACGGATAACGCCGACCATCCACATAAAGAGATACGTCTGCCAAATCACCGCCCGTAGCGCCAACATAGGTTTGAATGGCCCCACTATCAAAATCAGGAGCATAGACGAGCTCGTCCATACTCAAAAACCGTCGCGCGGGGGTGGGTTGCGCAGTGGGCAGCGCAGTTCCTACTGGGCTAGTAGGAAGCACGGTGCCCACCGCTATAGTAGGCACAATGGGGACGGCAGTGGCTGTCGCCGCACCGTCCCCACTGACTTCCATCACGCGCCCACGTACCAACCACGCCACGCCACCGCCCACGATGAAGACAGCAAGAATCGCCGCCAACAACCAGCGCATCGACAGGACTTGAGACGATGGAGGGCGTTTATGCATGCCTATTGCTCGCTGATGGTAATCGACTCCATGGCCTCACCGGGGGTCGTCGCTGACTCGGGATCGCGCAACGGGATACCTTGGACGATATCTTGACCGGCAGTCACTTCACCAAAAATCGTATATTGATTGTCGAGGTAGGTCGCTGGTGCCGTCGTAATAAAGAATTGTGAGCCATTGCCATTGACATCATTACCGGGGCGTGCCATAGCCAAATACCCAGGCTTGTCAAACGATACATTGGCGGAGAATTCACCCTTGACGGTATAGCCAGGGCCGCCCATACCGGTGCCGGTCGGGTCGCCACCTTGGGCCATGAAATCGGCAAGTACCCGGTGCCAGGTCAAGCCGTTGTAATACCCATCACGTGCCAAAAAGACGAAGCTATTGACGGTCTCGGGAGCCAAATCAGGCCGTAATTTAACCACAATGTCGCCACGGGGAGTTTTGATGGTGGCAGTGTAGGCTTTGTTGACGTCAATTGTCATCGGTGGGGCAGCGGGGTATTGTTTGCCAGCAGCAGGGGCTGGTTCTGCGACAGCAGCAGGCACTTCGGTTGCAGCAGGCACCGCGGCATCAACCACAGCCGTAGCCTCAGTAACGACCGTGGTGACATCCATTTGACCGTCGGTTGGTGCCGCAGGTACACCACCATTGAGTGACAACACCGAAATAATCAAGATACCGACAACGACTACCGCTGCCAACACTGCCGGCAAATTACTTTGGGGCGTGCGTGGCGTTTGTTTTTGTTTTTGTGACACGAGAATACCCTTTTGCTAGTAACAACGAACACATGCGTTTAATTATAACGTGAATTACTAACTAATGCGGTAAGCGTGCATGGCATGTGCGCCGTAGGATAATCGCCCCTACGTCATTGGGCTACGACTTCATACTTCATACTTCATACTTCCTCCTTCATACTTCATACTTCCTACGTCCTCCTTCTATCACGGGTATAATAGACAGAATAGGCAATATGCTCCACGGACAGCAGTGTGGTCGATGGAGCGGAGAAGTGACATTGATGGACGAACATGCACAAACGCATAGCCGCAAACTTGACCATGTACGGATTGTGCTTGACGAAAACGTCGCTGCCAAAGGGGTGAGCACTGATTTTGGGCGTTGGCGCATGCCACACGAAGCCTTGCCCGAACTCGATATGGCGGCGATTGACCTGCGCACCACGTTTTTGGGGAAATCATTGAACGCCCCACTTTTGATTAGCTCAATGACGGGCGGCGCCCACGACGTCACTTCTATTAATATTGTGATTGCCCAGGCCGCACAGGCCTTAGGACTTGGAATGGGGGTCGGATCACAACGTGCTGCCATCGGCAATGCAGATCTCGCAAGTAGTTATCAAGTACGCCGCATAGCACCAGATATTTTGTTGATGGCCAACATTGGGGCGGTCCAACTCAACTACGGCTACGGGGTCAGCGAATGCCAACGGGCAGTTGACATGATTGAAGCCGATGCACTTATTTTGCATCTCAACGCCCTCCAAGAGGCAGTACAACCCGAGGGAAACACCAATTTTGCTGATTTATTACCCAAAATAGCTGCGGTTTGTCGCGCCCTCAGCGTGCCGGTCATCATCAAAGAAGTCGGCAACGGCATCGGCCCAGCCACCGCCCGCCGCCTCATCGAGGCGGGCGTGGCAGCGATCGATGTGGCCGGGGCAGGTGGCACGAGTTGGTCAGAAGTCGAGCGCTTCCGGCATCAACAGAGTCGCCAAGCCCAAGTGGCAGCCAGTTTTGCTGATTGGGGTATCTCCACCAGCGAATCAATCCAACAAGTCCGGCGTGCATTGCCTACCACCCCCATTATCGGCAGTGGCGGGGTACGAAGCGGCGTCGATGTCGCCAAAGCGATTGCCCTGGGGGCCGATGTCGTTGCCACCGCCAAGCCCGCATTATTTGCGGCCGTAAGCGCCCACGGCAGCGATGCCGTCTACGAAGAATTACAAGGGTTCATCCAAGAATTGCGCGTGGCGATGTTTTGTAGTGGGTGTGGTGATATTGCCGCACTGAAGCAGTTGCCGCTCAGCCGATGTGATGCCCAATGACCGCCACATTCCCCGTAGACTGTCAGCCACTCCACGCAGTGGTGGGGAGCCATACCATTGCGGGAGTCAATCCAAGCCCGCGTACGGTGTTTGTGCTCGAAAAAGCCCAACGCGACCGCCTGGTATTGCTCGACACTCAGCTCGCACCGTTAATCCGGCGTTACAGCGTGGCCGACGACATCCAGCGCTATGGCATGATTCCTAGCCAGAAATTTTTGTTGTGCTTACCTGCCGGCTGGACAATCCAACACTGCCAAACTACTGCCACCGGCAATGATGCCTGGCAATGCATTGCCGAGCGCTATCCGGCGTTGGCACGGCATCTCGCAATTCCCATTGCAGACCGGCCATTTACGCCTAACCACTGGTGGGAATTACCCAGCGATGCAATCATCCCGCACCCCCAGCAACCAATGTGCACCTGGCAACAAGTCCGTACCCAAGTGCACTTTACCGTAGTCACACCTGGTCACGTCAACGCCAATCCGTGGCTGCCTAGTGATGCCCCGTGGCTCCTCGGCGTCCTCAATAGTACCCCCATGCAACGCTGGATACAACGCACCAGTGCCCGCACCGCCCAAGTTGCGACGAGTATGATTGATGATTTACCCATCCCCACTGCGCTCATCGATCACCCCGAGTTACATCGGCTCGCCAGTGCAACCATGGCCATCGTCACCCAACGCATCCAACTCAACCAACAAGGACTCGCCACCTTGGTGCGCAATTTTGCCCCACTCGGGGTGCCGGCAGGCACCTCGTTGCGCACTTGGTATGACATGGATTTGGCAGGTTTGCGGGTGGCATTACGCAAATCATTCAAAAACGAGATCCCCGAACGGCTCCACGATGAATGGCGCACATGGTTGACCCACCAACGTGACCAACACGATGCCCTCGGCCAACAAATTAGTAGCAATGACCTGCTCATCAATCGCATCGTCGCCGAATATTTGCCGGTACCAAAGGCCTAAGCGATGCAGATTACGACCCTCAATCTGCGCAACTTTCGGAATTATGCCCGCCTCGATTTACCCTTACGGGCAGGGGCAACGTTGTTTTATGGCCCCAATGCCGCCGGCAAAACATCCATCCTCGAAGCGGTCGCCCTGCTGGCATTGTCCCGCTCACCACGCACCCACAGCGACCGTGAGTTGGTGTTTTGGCAGGCTGAGCACACGCCCGAGACCCCCGCCACTGCCCGGGTCAGCGGCATGATTGCCCGCCAAC